>CAZPBH010000272.1:0-3589 GCA_964584645.1 uncultured Rhodospirillales bacterium
ACATAGGGTATGGCCTGCGCCTGAATGGGTGTCGGCGTGGTGTAGCCGATTTCATCCAGCGCCCGGAGCACCGGGTCGCCGAGGCCGAGAGTGCGAAAATCCATCAAGATCCAGGGATGATTGTTCTTGCGCGGCGTGGCCAGGCGCTTTCCAGCGGTCCGATACCATTGCCGTGCGGCAAGTCATGACACAAAAACCACACGGAATTCAACCGCTACGGCATGAACGCATGGCTGGGTTTGTGCGGACAGGCCTGCGAACAGCTGGTGATCGTCAATAAAGCCACGCTCAGGGCGCGGCGGATGATCAGTCTTCCGGCTCCTCGAAGATGTATTCCCAGGTCGATTCCGGGCTCAGATCGGCCGTCTGCGCCATGGAAGGATCAGGGGGATGGGCGATAATCGCTACCGTGTCGCGCAGCACCCGCTCGAAAACCGGGTCGGTCACGTTGCCGGCACCGTCGACCAGCGCCACGATATCGGCCAGTCTCTTGCCGGATCGGCAGAACACAAGCTGCATCAGATCATAGCCATCGCCCGACGTCGGTCCGATGCTCTCGACCCCGTTGGCGCGGCATACATCGCGGCCCTCCCGGATGGAGACCGGGTTGATCATGATGTGAAGACGATAGGGCAGCAGGGCGGAGGATATCGGATCGGTCGTCAGATCGGTCGTGGCGCGGATCCGGGTCGCGGCCAGACTGTCGGGAAGGCTGGCCGTGAACCCGACCTCCGGGGGCAGGCCGTGCAGCACCACCTCCAGCTCGCGTTCCGCGGCGGCATAGGGGAATTCCCAGGGCTCGTAATCGGGCGCGTAATGCGCGTAATAGCTGCGCGGCGGTTCCGGTGTCGCACATCCGCCGGCCAGAAGAACCAGGCCGAGCGTGCCTCCCAGCATCACCCCTTGTCGTTTTTTGGTCATCCCCACCCTCGGAATTCCGGAACACTCCCCGACATCATCTTGCGGCGTTTTGCCGGCAGCCGCAAGCCGGCGCATGACGTCCCAACCCGGGGAGGAGACAAAAAACCGCCATGACCATCCTGCGTATCCTGGCCGTCGCGCTGGCCCTCGGCTTCGCCGGTGCCATCGCCTGGGCGGCGATGAGTGCCAACCTTTCCGAGAGCTGGCGTGCCGTCACGGCCGACCCCTGGGGTCTGGTGCTCGTGATCGACCTTTATTTCGGCTTCATCCTGTTCGCAGGCGTGATCTGGCTTTTCGAGACCAACCGGGTCGTGGCCGGGGCCGCCATCGTGCTGATGATGGGTCTGGGCAATCTGGTCCCCGCCCTCTGGCTGGCAGCGCGGGGCATCGGCCTGATCCGTCAGCGCATGCAGCCCGCCAGCGGAACGGGGTGATCAGATATCGAGGTCCGGGGCGAACCGGGCGTTTTCCTGCACGAAGCGGAACCGCATCTCCGGCTGGCGGCCCATCAGCCGTTCGACCACCGCCTCGGGCCTGTCGGCCGCAGCGAAGGGCGCATCTTCCACGCCCACACCGGTTACCACGCGCATCAGGGCGCGGGTGTCCGGGTTCATGGTCGTTTCGCGCAGCTGCTGGAAGGGCATTTCGCCCAGACCCTTGAAGCGGCTGACGTCGACGCGCTTGCGCCTGTCGAAGAAATCGCCTTCCAGCAGGGCATCCTTGTGCCGTTCGTCGCGGGCATAGACATAGCGGTTGCCCTGCGCCAGCCGGTAAAGCGGAGGCATCGCGAGATAAAGCGCGCCTTCTTCCACGATCGGGCGCATCTGGGTGAAGAAGAAGGTCATCAGCAGCGCCGCGATATGGGCGCCGTCGACATCGGCATCGGTCATGATGATGACCCGCTCATAACGCAGCCGGGCGGGGTCGCAGTCCTTGCCGATGCCGCAGCCAAGGGCGAGCGCCAGATCCTGAACTTCCTGATTGGCGCGCATCTTCTCCCGCGTCGCGCTGGCCACGTTCAGGATCTTGCCCCGCAGTGGCAGCACGGCCTGGGTTTCGCGTCGCCGGGCCTGCATGGCGGTGCCGCCGGCTGAATCTCCCTCGACGATGAAGATTTCGGTTCCGGCGGCGGAGCGGCTGGCACAATCGGTCAGCTTGCCCGGCAGGCGCAGACGCCGCGCTGCCGTTTGCCTTGCGGTTTCCTTGGCCTCCTTGCGCCGTGCCCGTGCCTCGGCCCGTTCCAGCGCGTGATCGAGCAGGATACGCCCACGCGCGGCATCCTCGGCCAGCCAGTGGTCGAAATGGTCCTTCACCGCCGTCTCGACCCAGCGGGCGACCTCGGCATTGGCGAGCCGTTCCTTGGTCTGTCCCTGGAACAGCGGCTCGCGGATGAAGACCGACAGGATGGCGCCGGCCTCGCCCAGCAGGTCCTCCGCCTGGATCTGGGCGGCCTTCCGGTTGCCGGTCATCTCCCCGAATTCGCGCAGGCTGCGCGTGAGGGCAGTGCGCAGGCCGTTCTCATGGGTACCGCCCTGAGGGGTGGGGATCGTGTTGCAATAGCTGCGCAGAAAGAACGCGGTGCTGTCCGCACCCGGGCCGGACCACGCGCAGGCCCATTCGAGCCGTCCCTGATCCTGGGGGAATTGCGCCTCGCCGCTGAACATGCCCTCGATCAGCCTGTCGGCGCCGCCGATCTCGGCCTCGATATAGTCGACCAGACCGCGGGCATAATGGAATTCGGCCCGCTCCGGTGTCTCGCCGCAGAGATCGGGATCGACCTGCCAGGCGACCGTCACGCCGCGAAAGAGATAGGCCTTCGAGCGTGCCAGCCGATAGAGCCGTTCGGCCCGGAAGACGTCGTGTCGTCCGAAGATCTGCGGGTCAGGCCGGAACCTGATGGTGGTGCCGCGCTTTCTGCCCTTGATCGGCGCAGCCTCAAGCGGACCTTCGGGCCGGCCCTGGCGGTAGAGCTGTCGATAGAACTGGCCGTCGCGCATCACCTCGACCTCCAGCCAGGCGGAAAGCGCGTTGACCACGGACAGACCGACACCGTGCAACCCGCCCGCCGTCTGATAGGCCTTGCCCGAGAACTTGCCGCCTGCATGCAGGGTGGTGAGGATCACCTCGAGTGCCGACTTGTCGGGGAAACGCGGATGCGGGTCGACCGGGATGCCGCGCCCGTCATCGCTGACCGTGATCACCTGATCGCCGTCAAGCTGCAGGGAGATGCGGCTTGCATGGCCGGCCACGGCCTCGTCCATCGCGTTGTCGAGAATCTCTGCCACCAGGTGATGCAGCGCATTCTCATCCGTACCGCCGATATACATGCCGGGGCGCCGGCGCACGGGCTCCAGCCCCTCCAGCACCTCGATGTCTTCAGCCGTGTAGCCGCCCGGCTTGCGGCCGCGCATCGGCGAATCGTCGTCGAAAAGTTCTGCCATGGTCGGGCAACCTAGAGGGGCGGCGCTCTGGGTACAATCCGGATGATTTGGGGCGCGCGGGCAGGCCATGCCCGCAATCTATGGGCCGGGCCCGCCGTCGACGTTGTGGCGCACCTTGTGCCTGTGCTAGCTGGCTCTCCGATCCCGAAACATCAGGACCCGTGACAATGGACACGCCCGATCTGCCGCGCGATTTTGACCGGGGCCCCACCCTGCGGACAATCGCC
>CAZPBH010000273.1:0-3581 GCA_964584645.1 uncultured Rhodospirillales bacterium
ACCGCCGCAACCGCGGTCCTCATGGTCACGCTCGTGCGTGATCACGGGCTGGAGTATCTGCTGGCCACGACGATCCTTGCAGGCCTCCTTCAGATCGGCATGGGCGTAGCGAAGCTCGGCTTTGTTATGCGCTATGTGTCGAAGTCGGTGATGATCGGCTTCGTGAACGCGCTCGCGATCTTGATCTTCCTGGCGCAGCTTCCAGAACTCGACCCCGGGATCGTCACCTGGGTGACCTACGCACTCGTCGCGGGCGGGCTCGCCATCATTTACCTGTTTCCACTTCTGACAAAGGCGGTTCCGTCGCCCCTCATCACGATCGTGGTGCTGACCGCGTTGACCATGGTGTTTGGATGGGATGTGCGGACGGTCGGCGACATGGGCGAGCTGCCCGACACGTTGCCGGTCTTCCTGCTGCCTGACATCCCGCTCAATTTCGAGACGCTGCAGATCATCTTCCCCTATGCGCTGGCGGTGGCCGTGGTGGGACTTCTGGAAAGCCTGATGACGCAGAACATCGTCGACGAACTCACCGACACCGGCTCGAACCGCAATCAGGAATGCGTCGGTCAGGGCGTGGCGAACACGGTCACCGGGTTCTTCGGCGGCATGGCCGGTTGCGCCATGATCGGCCAGTCGATCATCAACGTGAAATCGGGCGGGCGAGGCCGGCTCTCGTCGTTTGCAGCCGGCATCTATCTTCTGATCATGGTGGTCGGTCTCGGCGATCTCGTAAGCGGCATCCCGATGGCCGCGCTTGTTGCGATCATGATCATGGTCTCGATCGGAACGTTCTCTTGGTCGTCGTTGAAGACGCTTCTCACCCAGCCCAAGTCGTCCTCGCTGGTGATGCTCGCCACGGTCGCGACCGTGGTCTACACGCACAATCTCGCAATCGGCGTCCTGGTAGGGGTGTTGCTGTCGGGCATCTTCTTCTCAGGCAAGATCGCACAGATCTTCCGCGTCAGCTCCGATATCAGCGATGACGGCCGGGTGCGGACCTACCAGGTGGAGGGTCAGCTTTTCTACGCTTCGGTCGAGGATTTTCTCGCAGCATTCGACTTCAAGGAGGCGCTGGACCGCGTCGTCATCGACGTCAGCCGCGCGCACATTTGGGACGTCTCGTCGATCGCCGCGCTGGATTCCGCGGTGCTCAAATTTCGCCGCGACGGCGCCGAGGTCGAGATCGTGGGCATGAACGAAGCGTCGGAGACGCTGGTCGACAAACTGGCGATCCACGACAAGCCGGGCGCCGACGACAAACTCATGATGCATTAGGGAGAGCAGGCCATGACGAACAAGATCATCGCCCTCGTCGACGGATCGATCTACGCGCGCAGCGTCTGTGATCATGCCGCCTGGATTTCCTCGCGCACGGGCGCCGGCGTGGAGATTCTCCACGTGCTCGGCCGGCGCGGCCCGCCCAAGCAGGACCTTTCCGGCGCCATCAAATTGGGCGCGCGCACCGAGTTGCTGAACGAGCTTACCGAGCTGGATGCGCGTCGGTCGAAACTCGCCGCCGAGCAGGGCCGGGCCATACTCGAAGACGCGTATGGAATTCTCGCAAAGGATGGCGTCACCGAGATCACCTCGCGCCTTCGCCACGGCGATCTGATCGAAACGGTCGATGAAATCGAAGCGGACGCAAGCATGATCGTCATCGGCAAACGCGGCGAAGCAGCTGATTTCGCGAAGGGCCATCTCGGGTCCAATCTTGAACGCATCGTGCGCGCAAGCGCGAAACCCGTTTTCGTGGCGGCCCGCGCCTTCAAGCCGATCGAGAGCGCGCTCGTCGCATATGACGGCGGCGCGTCTGCGCAGAAGGCTATCGACCGGATTGCGGGCGATCCGCTATTCGCCCAGCTCGCCGTCACGATGGTTCATGTGGGCGAGGCCAATGACCAGATTCGGGCTAAACTGAACGCAGCGCGCGAGCAGCTTTCGAAAGCCGGCGTGGCCGTGGACGCCTTGATCGAAAAAGGTCAGCCGGACGCGGTGCTTGGCCGGATGGTCGAAGAACAGGGGCACGGCCTGGTGGTCATGGGCGCCTACGGCCACTCGCGCATCCGCACGATGATCATCGGTTCGACCACGACGGAAATGATCCGGTCGTGCAAGGCGTCAATCCTGCTGGTTCGATAGTCGTCACCCTCAGCCGCGGAACCGATCAGCGGTCGTTCGCGCACGCAGACCCAAGCCGGGCGAGGGCGTTTACGACCTCGCCCGCATGCATTTCAAGAAGTACGCCCGCGCTATCCTCTGCGGCGGCCAGACGCAGCAGAGACAGGTCGGAAACCGAGTCTCCTGCTTGGCGGAACGCTTGGTCGTCGTTTTCCGCTGCCGCCTTGAGCAGCGCCTGGATCGCCGCGCCTTCGCATATATGCGGTGCGGCGATCATGCGTGCCGCCTTCTCAGCCGCTCCAGGCGCTCCTTGAGCTGGTGATCGGGAAGCGTACGCGCCGGAGGGACAAGCAGGCGGATGTCGTCAGCAGTCGCGCCAGGTCGGGCTTTCAATGCGCGGGCGATAGCATTGTCGATGTCGATGGTCATGTGAACTCCAGAGCTGGAACAAGATACGCTTACCCAGTGGGGCGCGCATTTTTAAGGTTCCATGTCTGTTCACATCGCCTTCGTTCCTTGTCGAAATCGCGGACCTTGATTGTTTCTGGAATTTTTTCAGCCGGTCAACCCCGCCGCCTGACGGCGGGGGTCTACACAAGCAGGCGTCACCTTGCTATATTTTGCTTCAGGGCCTTGTCAGTGCAGCGCCCTTAACGATTTTCCGTAAGTTGAACGGATGGCGTCATTGCGCTTCGAACCGCACAAAGCGGCGGTCGGCGCGCAGCGCCCGACCGCGCGGCGGATCAGCCGCCACCAGCCGATTGGCTGGCGCGGAGCCGTGCGCGCAATCCAAGCAGATTAGGAGCAGTGCATGCAGATTAAAATCGGTGATCGGTTTCGGGATGCGAAGGAGATGCGCCAGGTCTGGGTTGTGCGGCGCATGGATAAAGGACGGTGCGAGCTTCAATGCGTGCGCCGCTGGAATTTACGCATCGTCGAGACACCGGATCGCCTCGCCAATTCCCAGTGCTATTCGAGGGAGGCCGTCCCTATGGCCCTTAATTCTGATTCCAGTCTCTTCGCCACCACCAACCGGGTCATTCTCAAACCCGAGCTGAGCGAGGTGACGCGCTCTACGGTGCTGGACGAAATTCACCACGACGCGTTCGGATCGGTCGAGATCGAGCCCGGGGAGGAGGCGACAGCGATCAGATTTCTCGAGTTCACGGATTTTGAAATGTTCTCCGCACGGTTCGGCTGGGCGTTCAGCGACACGCGGTCGGAGATGGCCGAGGGCTTGTCCTGAGGCCGCTTCCGCGGTGAACACCGATCCGAACACGCCAGCGCCGGAGCCGCCGGCCATGTGCGGCGTGTGCCGCGCGGGCGGCGCGCCTCGCCTGTTCTCGCAGATCGACGGCCGGCTATATTGGCGCTGCAGGGTGTGCCATGCGACAACGCTGGACCGGCGCTTCCTGCCGCCGACCGAGGAGCATTATCACCGAAATTACGAGGATTTGCGG
>CAZPBH010000274.1:0-1639 GCA_964584645.1 uncultured Rhodospirillales bacterium
CGAAGGACTTTGTCAGGTTCGTGGGCGACCCGGTCGCCGCCGTGATTGCGGAGACCCGCGCCCAGGCGATTGCGGCGGCCGAGCTGGTGATGGTCGACTATGAGGACCTGCCCGCCGTCGCCACCATCGCCGAGGCCGTTGAAGGCGCGCCGGCGATCTGGCCCGAAGAGGCACCGACCAACCGCATCTATGACTGGGGCCATGGCGATGAGGAGGCAACAGAGGCCGCCTTTGCCGCGGCCGCGCACATCACCACCCTGCGGCTCGTCAACAACCGCATCGCGCCCACTGCGATGGAACCGCGCGGCGCGTTCGGCACCTACCACGCGCAGGAAGACAGCTACACCCTGCAGACCGGCAGCCAGGGCGTGCACAACATGCGCGACTTCATCGCCGGGGTGTGCCTGAACATCGATCCCGCGAAGCTGCACGTCATCACCCCCGATGTCGGTGGCGGCTTCGGGATGAAATTTCCCGTCTATTCCGAGCAGGCGCTGGTCCTGTGGGCCGCGAAGCGGGTCGGCCGGCCGGTGAAATGGACCGCCGACCGGGGCGAGAGCTTCCAGACCGATACCCATGGTCGCGATCTGGTGACCGAGGCGAAGCTGGCACTCGATGCCGAGGGCACCATCACCGCCCTGCGCTTCGACACCCATGCCAATCACGGCGCCTATCTGACCGGCTTCGGCATCCACATCCAGACCAGCGCGCCGGCGACCGTCGTCGGCGGTGTCTACCGGATCCCGACCCTCTACAACCATGTGCAGGGCTGGTTCACCAACACCGCCCCCGTCGACGCCTATCGCGGCGCCGGCCGGCCGGAAGTGACCTATCTGCTGGAGCGGCTGATGGATCAGGCAGCGCGCGAGCGTGGCGAGGACCCGGCCGCATTCCGCAAGCGTCACATGATCCGCCCGGACGAGCTGCCCTACACCATCGCCGCCGGCAGCACGCTGGACAGCGGCAATTTCCCCGAAACGCTCAGCCGGGCGCAGCGCGCCATCGACTGGGAAGGCTTCGCCGCCCGGCGCGCCGCCAGCGAGGCCCGCGGCATGGTGCGCGGGCGCGGCACGGCCTATTACCTTGAGCTGACCTTCGGCGGGGCGGGCGAGCTGGCCGATATCCGCTTCGAGGAAGATGGCACCGTGACCGTCCGGGTCGGCACCCAGTCGACCGGGCAGGGCCATGAGACCAGCTTTGCCGAGGTCGCGGCCCGGCAGCTCCAGATCCCTCTGGAGAAGGTCAGCGCCGTCCTGCAGGGCGACAGCCGGGAGATCGCCAGCGGCGGTGGCACCGGCGGCTCACGCTCGCTGCAGATGGCGGGCAATGCCATCCTGGAGGGCTGCCAGCAGATCGTCGAGAAGGGCAAGGCGCTCGCCGCCCATCTGCTTGAGGCGACGCCGGAGGACATCGACTATGCCGATGGCGGCTTCACCGTGCAGGGCACCAACCGCTTCATCGGCCTGTTCGAGCTGGCGGAGGCCGCACGCGACCCCTCACGCTTCCCCGATCTGGCCGAGCCGCTGGCCGAGGGTCTGAACACCGCCCACAGCTACAAGGGCGCGCCGCATACCTATCCCAATGGCTGCCATATCTGCGAGGTCGAGATCGACCCCGAGACCGGCGAGGTCACCGTGGA
>CAZPBH010000274.1:1649-3577 GCA_964584645.1 uncultured Rhodospirillales bacterium
GGGCCAGGTCCATGGCGGGGTCGTGCAGGGTCTGGGTCAGGCGCTGATGGAGCATGCCGTCTACGAGCCCGGAACCGGCCAGCTCGTCACGGGCACCTTCATGGATTACGGCATCCCGCGCGCCAACGATATCTGCCATATCGAGTTCAGCGCCAATGAGGATGCGCCCTGTGCCACCAACCCGCTCGGCATCAAGGGCTGCGGCGAGGCCGGGACCATCGGCGCCAAGCCGGCGCTGATGAACGCCATCGTCGATGCGCTGGAGGGCGAACATGTCGACATGCCGGCCACCCTGCAAAGCGTCTGGCGTGCCGCGGCGAAGGTTCGGGAGAGAGTGAAGCCCAAGGCAGCGTGAGCACCGTCCCCGTCGGCCCTGGCTCGCCGGGGGCCGATGGGACAACCCTTCGGGATTTGAGCAGTTCATCCTAAACTCAGCTTCGATCTCTTCGATCTCGCTTCGTCAAGGCTTCACTGACCACCTCCCCAAAAACAGTCCACTGGACTGTTTTTGGGGAGGTGGTGGAGCCAAGGGGAGTCGAACCCCTGACCTCTACAATGCCATTGTAGCGCTCTCCCAACTGAGCTATGGCCCCGTGCGCTGCCCTCCGGTTTCGGTCGGCGGAATGTCCCCCTGGGATGGGGCAAAGGCGCGATCCGCAGTGGTCTAGCGTCCTGCCTGAACGAATGCAAGCCTGTCGCGCTCGCGCATCGGCATGATCCGCTCGGAAGGTCCGCCCTCAGCGGTCGGTATCGTCCTCGCTTTCGATCTCGATCACGTCGTTCACGTCATCATCGCCGAGATCGTCGGCATCCTCGATCAGATCCGCGTCATCCTCACCGGTGTCGATATCGTCGTCCTCTTCCTCGTCATGGGCGACCGCGGTCGTGTCATCATCCTCGAGATCGGAGGACTCTTCGAGGTCGACGACATCGGTGGCCTCGTCGTCGTCCACGACCTCGTCAGCTGCCGCCTCGGTCTCGGCCACAGCCTCGTCCTGTTCTTCCTCCTCGTCCGAATCCAGCTCTTCGGCCGCCGCCGCCTTGCTCGCCTTCTTGCGGGCGGGGGCCGCCACCTCCTCGACCTGCGCGGTGCGGGAACGGCGCGATTTCAGAAGCGCTTCCGGATCGAAGGGCGTGCCGCAGGCCGGGCAGACCGGCGGCTTGCCGAAATCATAATAGCGGGTGCCGCAATTCGGGCAGATCCGCTTCAATCCCCATGCCGCATTGGCCACCTTCAGGCCTCCCTGTCCTATGAGTTACTTCCGGGTTACGTCGCGTGGTGCGAGGTCGTATGCCGAGGGCGAAAATCTTCTGTGTCGGGCAGAAAAGCCCTAAGGGTCCGGGCCCGGGCGGTCAACCGTCCAGCCGCAGCGACGGTTCCTTCCAGGCGGGAGGCGGCTTTGCCACTTCGCAATCGCCTTGTCAAAGCCTATTTGGCCGGGCGTGACGCTGAACCTCACCCCCCCTGACGCCGCCCCGTCCGGTACCGCTCCTGACGGGCTCTCCGGCGCCCTTGCCGCCCGCGCCGGGCCGGGCCTGACGGGCATCGCGCGGGTGCCCGGCGACAAGTCGATCTCGCACCGGGCGCTGATGTTCGCCGCCCTGGCGGTGGGCAGGACCTCGATCACCGGGCTGCTGGAGGGCGAGGATGTGCTGGCCACCGCCGCCGCCCTGCGCGCGCTGGGCGCCGGGGTAACGCGCTCGGGGCCGGGCGCGTGGACGGTGGACGGGGTCGGGATCGGGGCGCTGGCCGAGCCGGCCGGCGTGCTCGACATGGGCAATTCGGGAACAGCCTGCCGGTTGCTGATCGGGCTTGTGGCCACCCACCCGGTCACGAGCTTCTTCACCGGCGATGCCTCGCTGGTGAAGCGGCCGATGGCCCGGATCCTGGAGCCTCTGGGCCGGATGGGCGCCAGCTTCCTCGCCCG
>CAZPBH010000275.1:0-3576 GCA_964584645.1 uncultured Rhodospirillales bacterium
GGCACGGTCCATGCCCATGCCGTTATCGCTGACGGTCAGCGTGCCGGCCTCGGCATCGGCGTGCAGTGTGATGGCGAAGTCGGTGTCCCCCTCGGCGAGCCGGGGCTCCTGGATCGCGGCATAGCGCAGCCGGTCGCAGGCATCGGAGGCGTTGGAGATCAGCTCGCGCAGGAACACCTCGCGCTCCGAATAGAGCGAGCGCGCGACGATATCGAGGATCCGGCCGACCTCCGCCTGAAAGGGCAGGGTCTCCAGATCGGGGCTGTCATCGATGGTCTGGGTCAAGGCAGCATTCCCCCAAGGGTGCAGGCAGCGTTCCTGCGCGGGGATTTGGGCAAGGGCAACCGAGGCTCAAGGCCGCTGGATGGGCACGATCCGTGTACGGGGCGCGACCGCTGGACCGGCCCCGCGCTGCCCGATGCAATCGCCCGGGACGCTTCAGCGTTGCTGCATCTGGCGCTGCATGTCCATCAGCGGGCCCACCCGCTCGGAGATATCGGCGCCGTTGAGCAGCACCGTGCCCTCGGCATCCGATTGCAGCTGGATCGTCAGCATCTCGCGCCCCTGCTCGTCCATGCTGACCTGTGCCAGCGAGCGCAGCATCGCCACCACCGGCAACAGCATCGCCTGACGCGGATCATCGCCGGGCACCTGAGCGATCAGCGTGTTGAGGCCCTGCACCACGAGCCGGGTCTGGAACAGCGCCCCCAAGGCGGCGTCGGGGTCAAAGACCAGATCGCCCGTCAGGTCGAATTCGAGCGCGTCGGAGCGGTACTGGCCCGTATGCAACTCGATACGGGTTCCCGAATTCGACAGCAGGCGGGGGATCGAGGACATCATCTGGCTGGCCGCCAGCTCGATCGGCAGCAACTCCGCATTGTCGATCATCGTCTGCAGGGCCTGCCAGAGCTCCCGGTTCGGGACCCGGGTGATGGAAATCCGGATGGAGGCATCGTTCGGGGCGAAATCGGGTCCTGTCGGTTCGGGGATCGTCCGGCCACCATTGATGCGCAGCCCGAGCTCGACCGAACTCTTCAGATCATCCATGCCTTCGATGTTCGCCATGTGGATCATCTCGTCCAGCTCGAAGCCCTGACCCTGCGCATTACGCATGCGCAAGCCACTCAGCGTCGCGCGGCTCTCGATCGACCCGATGACGGGATCAAGACCCCGCAGCCGGGCCAGCGTGGCATCGGCCTGATCGTCGGTCTCCGGCATGCCGTCGCCCGGTCCGCGGGCCAGCCGTGTCGCCTGGATGGTTCCCAGCATCTGCAGGATTTCGGTCAGCGAAGAGGCAGCCTCCAGATCAAAGCCGCGCACGCGGTTGGTGACGTTCATCCGGGCCAGCGCCATGTCGGTGCCCATGCCATCGCTGAGGCGAAGGCCCGTTGCCGTCATCCTCTCATCGCCGCCATAGGTGCCATCATCGGCGGGCGCGAAATCGCGCACCCATTCGAGACGCTCGACCCTGAAATCGCGCGGCGGCCCGCTCATCGTGCCCGCGCCGGGCGGGAGAGGGTTGGCGGCAACCGGAAGGTCGACGCTGATGTCGGAATAGGCCGCCTGAACCTGCACGACCTGCAGATAGCGGGGCAGCCACACCCCGCCGAATTGCTGCCCGTCGAAGCGGATCGCGCCGATCTCCTGCCCCGCACCATCCAGCAGCGGCATGCGCGAGGGTACGACGAGATTGAACTGCACATGTTCCTGGTCGAGAGGGCGCAGGTTCATGCGTGCACGACCGACGATGAAGCGTCCACCCTCAGGCATGGCAAAACTCAGCGCCGGCAGGGTGAGGGTCAGAAAATCGCCCTGGCCCTCCAGCTCCGGCTGGCCTTCCCAGATCGGCTTGACGCCATCGAGATCGGCCGGGAACAGGCGCTGCATGGCGCGCTGGATCTCGGCCATCATCTGATCGGGGGACATGCGCTCGATCTCGGCGACGCTGGGACCCGGTCCGTCCGCCGCTGCTTGCGTGCCGGGCTGCCCTTGAGCCGCCGCCGGTGCCGATATCCATGCCGGAGCCAGCATCCCGACGGCAAGAAGCAGGGCCGCCATCAACCGGGCGCCCGTCGCCATGATCTCCAAGAGCCTGTGCATCCTTCAATCCCACCCCATGCCAGCAAGCCTCTTCAGCCTAGGGCAGACGCCCTGCGCTGACAAATTCTTTCCTGAGGCGCAGGCGATTCCCGGATCCGCGAGAAATATACAACCCTTGGGTGTGCAGATTATCCTTTTTTCAATAAATTGGAGGCTTTATTCATCATCGTTTTGCATTAATCTCAACCACCGGTGATCTTCAACAACAAGAAACCCAAGGGGGAAGCCATGAACATCCGCAACCTGTCGCTCTCGGCCAAGGTGGCCGGGATCAGCGTCCTGAGCCTCGCAACGCTGACCGCCGCGGTCCTGCTGGTGGTCCTCGTCATGTTCCAGGAAGCGATGGAGGGCCAGGCCCATTCCCGCCAGGCCAACGAACTCAAGGTGCTGAAGCACGAGCTGACCGAGCTCGGCGAACCGGCCCTGATCGACGGCGTGCTGCATTTCGGCGCAACCTCCATCCCCGGCCGGCATGGCCTGATCGACGAAGTCACCGACATGATGGGCGGCTTTGGCACGATCTTTCAGGGGGATCTGCGTGTAGCGACCAACATTCTGGACGAGAACGGCGCCCGTGTCGTCGACACTCCGCTGGCCGAGGGGCCCGTCTATGACGCCGTGCTGCGGCGCAAGGAGACCTTCTATGGCGAAGCGGAGGTTATGGGCGAGCCCTATTTCACGGTCTATGAGCCGATCCTCGACCGGGAGGCGCAGCCCATCGGCATCATGGCCGTCGCCCTGCCCAAGGCCGAGTTCATGGAGGCGGTGGGCGCCATCGAGGCACAGATCGCCCTGATCGCCGGGGCCTTGGGCCTGACGCTGGCTGCAGGCTCGTTCATGCTCGTTCAGGGTCAGCTGAAACCGCTGCAGGGGCTGGAGCGCGTGCTCGACCGGCTGCGCGCCGATGATCCGGATATCGCGGTGCCGGGCCTCGGGCGCGGGGACGAGATCGGCCGGATGGCGCGTGCCATCGACCAGCTGCGCGCCGGCATCGCGGAGAAGATGCAGCTGCGTGCCGACCAGGCTGAATCCGAGGAGCGCACCAAGGCCGAGCGTCGCCAGGCCATGATCGAGCTGGCCGACCGCTTCGATGCCGATATCGGCGCCGTCGTTTCTGGCGTGCGCAACGGTGCCGGCCAGCTCGCCCGCTCGGCCGGGGAGATGGAAAGCGCGACCGGCTCGCTGCGTGAGCGCAACGCCGCCGCCGGCCAGGAAACCGAGCGCGCCGGGGCAGGCGTTCAGGCGATGGCCACCGCCTGCGAGGAACTCAGCGCCTCGATCCGCGAGATCAGCCAGCAGGCCGGCCAGTCGAGCACCGCAGCCGGCCGTGCCGTCGAGGAGGCCGCCTCGACGCGCGCCACCATCACCGAATTGCAGGGCGCGGCCGAGCGGATCAGCGATGTTGTCCGGCTGATCAACGGGATCGCCGAGCAGACCAACCTGCTGGCGCTGAACGCCACCATCGAGGCCGCCCGC
>CAZPBH010000276.1:0-3569 GCA_964584645.1 uncultured Rhodospirillales bacterium
AGCGGGTCACCCCCACCGGCCGGGTCGAAGAAGCTCGTGCCGAAATTGCGGTCGGTGAGCAGCATGGTGATCGCCCCGCCCAGCACGGGCACCGCCAGCAGCAGCAGGAACGCCGTGACCAGCATCGCCCAGACGAACAGCGGCATCTTGTGCAGCGTCATGCCGGGCGCGCGCATGTTGAAGATGGTCGTGATGAAGTTCAGCGCGCCGAGGATCGAGCTGGCACCGGCCAGGTGGAGCGCGAAGATCGCCAGATCCACGCTCATGCCCGGATGGGTGTAGGTGCTGTCGGAAAGCGGCGGATAGAGTGTCCAGCCGGTCCCCGCGCCCTCGCCGATGAAGGCGGACGCCAGGAGCATCAGGAAGGCCGGCGGGATCAGCCAGAACGAGATATTGTTGAGCCGCGGAAACGCCATGTCGGGCGCGCCGATCATGATCGGCACGAACCAGTTGCCGAAGCCCCCGATCAGGGCTGGCATCACCACGAAGAACACCATGATCAGGCCATGGGCCGTGATCCACACGTTCCAGACCTGACCGTCCGGCACGATGTCGAGCCCCGGATCCTGCAGCTCCATGCGCATGAGCAGCGAGAAGAACCCGCCGATCAGCCCGGCGATGACGGCAAAGATCAGATAGAGCGTGCCGATATCCTTGTGGTTCGTGGAATAGAACCACCGCTTGAAGAATCCCGGCGTGTGATCGTGATGTTCGTCGACCGTGGTTTCGTAAGCCATCTGTCCTGAACGTCCTCTTTCATGCGCTGGGGCGCAGCCGCGCCCGAAAATCGTCTAGCGTTGCACTCAGTCGATATCGGCCAGCGCAACTTCCTGTTGCGCAGCGATGCGGTCGGCGTGGACCTGCTCGATGTATTCCATGGCCTCGAAGCTGTCCTCGCCCATCAGCTCGACCCAGCGGTCGAACACCTCGCGGCTGACGACATGCACTTCGGCCGGCATGAAGGCATGGTTGATGCCGCAGATTTCAGAGCACTGGCCGTAATAGACGCCTTCCTTCTCGACCCGCGCCCAGGTCTCGTTCAGCCGGCCCGGCACGGCGTCGCGCTTGATCCCGAAAGCCGGCAAGGCCCAGGAATGCAGCACGTCGGCGGCCGTGACCAGAAACTGGATATCGGTGTTCACGGGCAGGACGACCTTGGTATCGGTCGAAAGAAGCCGGACGTCATTCGGCCCCAGATCCTCGTCCGGGATCATGTAGGAGAGATATTCCGGGATCGAGACTTCGGCGAACTCGTCGGAAATCCCGCTATATTCATAGCCCCAATGCCATTGGTAACCGGTGATCTTGACGCTCAGCTCCGGATCCTCGGCGCGGTCCATGAAGTACATCAGCCGGAAGGACGGGATCGCGATCACCAGCAGGATGATCACCGGCACCACAGTCCAGATCACTTCCACCGTGGTGTTGTGGCTGAACTTCGCGGGCTCGGGATTGGCCTTGGCCCGGAACCGCCACATGACGTAGCCCAGCAGGCCCAGCACCACGAGCACCACCAGTGTCATCAGCACCATCAGCAGGAGGTGAAATTCGTGCAGCTCCGTCTTCACGGGGCTGACACCCGGCTGCATGCCGATCTGCCAGGGTGTCGGTTGCCCGGTCGCACCGGCCGCGGCCGGCCCGGCGAGGCCCACCCCAAGGGCGGCCATCATCAGGCCCAGCCCGCCCAGAAACAGGCGGGATCGGGAGAACAGGGGCGCAAGCATGGAGCGGATCATGCGGGTCGGACCATCATCATGGTTTACGGGCAGGTTCGTTCACGCCACGGAACATACAGTCTCGCCCCCCCTATCGCCAGTCGGGCGCCGATTTGCCGCACAGATTCTCAAGCCCGCTCTTCGACCTGCTCCCATGCACGCCCATTGCGGGCTCGCGCAGGACCCCCAGATTGAGAACCATTCTCAATAAGGAGGTTTTTCGAATGTCGAAGCTGCCGCTGTCTGTTCGCATGATGTTTGCCGGGCTCATCCTGAGTCTGGGGGCCGTGGTCGGGGCCATGCTCGGGGCCGAGGCAGGCGCCGAGGAGGCGAAGGTCCAGCATTATGCCGCCAAGCCTTCCGCGACGCTGGCCGAAGCGGTCAGCAACCTTGCGGCGTACAACGCGCTGATGGCCGACATCCTCGATCAATCGAAACTTTCCCCCGGCGATATGGAGCGTATTCACGAGCTGACCTACACGCTGGAACAGGCCCTCGCCCGGATCGAGGCGGAACTCGGCCCGATGGCGGCGGATCTGGAAGCCCTGCATCTGGCGAGCGAGGACGGCGCACAGGACGCCATACGCACCCATGGCGCCGCCTATCTCGGCGCAGCCCGCACGCTGCTGGCAGGGGGCACGGACTGACATCGGGAACCGGCTGGTGGGACGTCTGGCGGGGTCGTCTGGCCTTTCCGACGTTTTCTGAGGGCGTGCCCTGCCCGTCGCGCCCGGCTGCCCCACATCGGTTGGATGTGACTTTAACCGCCAGCCCATGAGGTGCTGCCATGTCCGCCCTTGCCGAGACCGACCGCCTGTTCTTCGAGCAGGCCGAGCTGGACCGCACCCGCGTCGAGACGCTGATAGGCGATGCCCTGCGCGGCGCCGATGACGGGGAGCTTTACCTCGAATACGCCGTATCGGAATCGCTGAGCTGGGACGATGGCCGCCTGCGCAGCGCCGCCGCGGATACCAGCCAGGGCTTCGGGCTGCGGGCCGTGGCGGGGGATTCGCTCGGCTATGCCCATGCCGCCGATCTGTCGGAACCGGCGCTGATCCGCGCAGCCGATACCGTGCGGGCGGTGCATGCGGGCCATTCGGGCATGATCGCCGACCGGCCGGCCGCCACCAACAGGCACCTTTACACCGACGCCGACCCGACCGCCGGCAAGCCGTTCGAGGACAAGGTGGCCCTGCTGGCCGCCATCGACGCCTATGCGCGGGAGAAGGACCCCCGCGTGGCCCAGGTCTCGGCCTCGCTGGCGGGAAGCTGGAAGGCGGTGCGCCTGATCCGCGCCGACGGGAGCCACGCCGCCGACATCCGCCCGCTGGTGCGGCTCAACGTGTCGATCATCGTCCGTGATGGCGACCGGCGGGAAAGCGGCTCGGAGGGCATGGGCGGGCGCTATGGCTATGACGCGCTGTTCGATCCCGCGACCTGGCAGGGTCTGGTGGACGATGCGCTGGCACAGGCACTGACCAACCTTCGGGCCGAGGACGCCCCGGCGGGCGAAATGACCGTGGTGCTGGGGCCGGGCTGGCCCGGCGTGCTGCTGCACGAAGCCGTCGGCCACGGGCTGGAGGGCGATTTTCACCGCAAGAAGACCAGCGCCTTCAGCGGCCTGATGGGCGAGCGCGTGGCCGCGCCCGGCGTCACGGTTGTCGATGATGGCACCCTGCCCGATCGGCGCGGCAGCCTGACCATCGACGATGAGGGCACCCCCAGCGCCCATAATGTCCTGATCGAGGACGGCATCCTGAAGGGGCTGATGCAGGACCGGATGAACGCCCGGCTGATGGGGGTGGCGCCGACGGGCAATGGCCGGCGGGAGAGCTACGCCCACGCGCCGATGCC
>CAZPBH010000277.1:0-3553 GCA_964584645.1 uncultured Rhodospirillales bacterium
GCCTCGAGATTGGTCTTCAGCGCCGTCTCCTCGATGTTCCGCTCCTTGGTCGAGCGGCCGGAGTTGACGTCAATGGCGACCAGCGCCTCGGTCGGGCTGAAGACGAGATAGCCACCCGATTTCAGATGCACTGTGTTGTCGTGCATCGCATCGACCTGGGTCTCGACATTGTAGCGGAAGAACAGCGGGATATCCGTGTCCTTGTAGGGCTTCACCCGGCGCGCATGGCTCGGCATGAGCATCTTCATGAAGTCACGGGCGGCCTTGTAGCCCTCATCGCCGGAGACCAGCACCTCCTCGATATCGCGGTTGTAGAGATCGCGGATCGAGCGCTTGATGAGGTTGCCTTCCTCATAGATCATCGCCGGCGCCACGCTCTCCAGCGTCTGCTCGCGGATCTCGTCCCAGAGCCGCAGCAGATAGTCCAGATCGCGCTTGATCTCGGCCTTGGTGCGCTCCAGCCCGGCGGTGCGCAGGATGACGCTCATCCCGTCCGGCACATTGATGGACGCCAGAAGCTCCTTCATCTTCTTGCGGTCCTTGGGGTTGGAGATCTTGCGGCTGACGCCACCGCCGCGCGGGCTGTTCGGCATCAGCACGCAATAGCGCCCGGGCAACGAGAGATAGGTCGTCAGGGCCGCGCCCTTGGTGCCGCGCTCTTCCTTCGATACCTGCACCAGCAGGATCTGCCGGCGCTTGATGACCTCCTGGATCTTGTAGCGCGGGGGCACGTATTTGGGTCCGCGCGGGCGCTCTTCCTCCGCCGCATCGCCCCCGACCTCGGTGACGTGCTCATCCTCGCCATTCTCGCCATGACCATGGTGATCCTCGGCCTCGGCCTGTTCGGCGAGCAGGGCCTCCTTGTCGGCGACCGGGATCTTGTAATAGTCGGGATGGATTTCAGGGAAGGGCAGGAAGCCGTGGCGGTTCCCGCCATATTCGACGAAGGCGGCCTGCAGGGAGGGCTCGACCCGCGTCACCTTTGCCAGATAGATGTTGCCCTTGAGTTGCTTTCGACTGGCGATCTCGAAGTCGAAATCCTCCAGCCGATTTCCATCGACGAGCGCCACGCGCGTTTCTTCATCATGCGTGGCGTCAATCAGCATTCTTTTCATGTCACAATGTCCCCGGGCCGGCGGGTTCGACTTCGACCTTGCGACGGACGGTCGGCGCCCCTGCGGCCCCTATGATCGATCTTCGACCGATCCGGGCTCTCGCGCTTGCCACCTCAACAGCGGACTGGGGCCGCGCCCTGGGTACGAACCCCTTCCGGGGCCGGGCGCTCCCAGCCGACAAGGCGGGCGCCGAGACGGATCGATCACCGTTCGGAACTTCCCAATACACCGGGTTTCGTCGTCTCTCGGCCAGGAGGTGCGGGACGTTGCTGTCCGCATCGGGTTCGTGCGTGGGGAAGCGGGCGCCCGGCAGGTCTGAATGCGCGGGCACTGCTTCCGGAATTCGGAGCCGAAAGCCGCAGATACGGCGCCGGGAAGCTGGCGCGCGTACGAAACACGGCGTGTCGCGGTTCAGACAATAGGGGTAAATGCACCCCGGCTCAACGCTTCATTGCGATGCCGCAAGCTGGGCCGCAAACTGGCGCGCGAAGGCCGGCCAGCGGCGAAAAAGACGGTTGAACGCGCTGAGTCCCAAGGTTTATAGCTGGTTCAGCGGAGATTCGTCGATCCGACAGCGTGGGCTTTGCATGGGCCGCATCCTGCCGATTCTTCTGGCGCTCGCAGCGCTCGCCCTCTCGACCGGTCCCGCGCTTGCGGCGCAGCCGGTGATCGAGGCCGTCCGCTTCGGGACGCACGAGGAGCGCACCCGCGTGGTCATCGAGATCGACCGCCCGGTGACCGCCCAGGTCTTTGCGCTCGAAGATCCGGGGCGCATCGTCATCGACCTCCCGGAGGCGACATGGCGTGCCGGTGCGGAAACTGGTGGCGGGTTCGGGGTTGTCGCCGGCTTTCGTTCGGGCCTGTTCAAGCCCGGGACCACAAGGCTGGTGCTCGATCTGGCGGCCCCCGCCGACATCGCTGCCAGCTTCACGCTCTGGCCGGAAGGAGACAGGCCCGCCCGGGTCGTGGTCGACCTCGGCGAACGACCGACCGGGGCCGGGATGCGGCCCGCCGCCGTCACGGTCGCGCTGCCCTCAACGCCTGAGGCCGCCCGGCCCGGTGCGCCGGAGCGCGACCCGCTCGCCATTCCGCAGCGCAAGCCGGACCGGACGATCCCGACCATCGTGCTCGACCCCGGCCATGGCGGCGTCGATCCCGGGGCCGTGAACGGCGATATCTACGAGAAGCACATCGCCATGTCCTTCGCGCGGGAATTGCGCCGCCAGCTCGAGGCGACGGGGCGCTACACCGTCCAGCTGACCCGGGATCGCGACATCTACCTGCCGCTGCGCGAGCGGGTGCGGCTGGCCCGGGCGGCCGGGGCCGATCTGTTCATGTCGCTTCATGCCGATTCCCTGCCGCGGCAGAATGTGCGCGGAGCCTCGGTCTACACGCTTTCCGAGACCGCCTCCGACGAGGAAGCGGCACGGCTGGCGGCGCGCGAGAACCGCGCGGACATCATCGCCGGCATCGACCTCGACCGCGAGGAGGACGAGGTCGCCGGCATCCTGATCGATCTCGCGATGCGCGATTCGAAGAATCAGGCCAAGCGGATGGCGGTCAAGCTGATCGAAGAGCTGCAGGAGGCCGATATCGCGTTGCTGCGCAACACGCACCGTTCGGCCGGGTTTGCGGTGCTCAAGGCGCCCGACGTGCCCTCGCTGCTGTTCGAGATCGGCTATCTCTCCAGCCCCGGGGAGGCACAGCTGCTGATGCGCGCCGACCATCAGGCGCGCGTGGCCCGCGCCACCGTGGCGGCCATCGACCGCTATTTCGAGGCCTTGCAGATCGCCGACCGAAGCTGAGAGGCGCCATTATTGCGGCGCAACCTCGCCCGATTTCGCGCGTAGGTGGGTGAGGTGAGAGGTTCGGACATGGGTCCGATGCCCGGCTTTTGGCAGCGCGCGGATTCGGCTACAAGATGGTCATGCGGTTTCTTCTCTGGTCCCTGTCGGTCGGCCAGCTGTTCGCCATCGCGGCGATCGGCGCCATCGGCTATGGGCTGTTCTATTATGCCGAGGGGCTGCCGGATTACCGCCAGCTGGCGAATTACGAACCACCTGTGACGACCCGTATCCATGCCGGCGACGGGAGCCTGCTGGAAGAATTCGCGACCGAGCGCCGGGTGTTCGTGCCGATCGAGGCGATCCCGCCGCGGGTACGCCAGGCCTTCATCGCGGCCGAGGACCAGCATTTCTATCGGCATCCGGGGCTGGACCTGCGCGGCATCGCCCGTGCGGTCGTCGCCAATGTCCGCAATGTGCTGCAGGACCGCCGGCTGGAGGGCGCCTCCACCATCACCCAGCAGGTCGCCAAGAACTTCCTGCTCACCAACGAGGTCCGCCTCGACCGCAAGATCAAGGAGGCGATCCTCGCCTACCGGATCGAGCGCGCGTTCACCAAGGACGACATCCTCGAACTCTATTTGAACGAGATCT
>CAZPBH010000278.1:0-3552 GCA_964584645.1 uncultured Rhodospirillales bacterium
CATCGCCTTCGCTTACATCCATGCAGACCTCATGCCCGCCGAGCGCGAATTCCGGCCCAGCCGCCCGAGCGGCCGAGATCTCGCCGCTCTGCACCGCCTTTTGCGCCAGCAGCCAGGCCATGACCTGGGTCAGCCGCGCGGTGACACGCATGGTTTCATAGGACAGCCCCACCCGTTCCTGCGGGGGAAAGCGCCGGGCCTCGCCGGGATGACGGAAGGCGATATAGTTGCGCGCCTCGATGGTCAGCGCCAGCGCTTCCTCATAGGTGTGGTTCAGAAAGGTCACCGACCCCGACATCGCCAACTCCTGCGCGCCTGACCGCGCGCTGCTCGCCACATCCTCGCGCGGTGCGGCGTCTTCAGGATCAAGGCTGTCAGACAAAGGTTAAGCCCCGCTGTCTTTCTAAAGTTAAGATCATGCTATTTTATCAGGCATCCCTATAGTAGACAACCCTCATATAAGGACGCTCGCCGATGGCGCGGGCTTGACCGGCGGGCGCTGCCATGCAATCTCTGCATCAAGGTCGGGTGGCCTGAAAGGTGCCCACCGAAGCTGTCGGATCGGCCATGATGGCGGTCCTTCATGTTGGAAAAGCTGCGTTTTCGGGCTTTTCCGGGACATCGTTGCCGTCTCCCTTGTCAGGAGCGGCGACCGATCCGGCGTCACAATTGGCCCAGCCCTGTCGGGTGGGTCGCAACCGATATCGCTCAAGGAGGATATCCATGCGTCGTTATGATCTGACACCCCTGCTCCGCTCCACCATCGGCTTTGACCGGATGGCCCGGATGCTGGAAACTTCCCTGCCGACCGAAGATGTCGGCTATCCGCCCTACAACATCGAAAAGCTGGACGAGAACGCCTATCGGGTGACCATGGCCGTGGCCGGGTTCGCCGAAGACGAACTCGACATCACCGTGCATGACCAGAGCCTGACGGTTCGTGCCCAGGCGCGCGACGAAACGGCTGAGGGGGAGGGCGAAACGCGCATTTTCCTGCATCGCGGCATCGCACGCCGGGCCTTCGAACGGCGCTTTCAGCTGGCCGATCATGTCCGGGTCGAGGGCGCCACGCTCGATAATGGCCTGCTCCATATCGACCTGCAGCGCGTGATCCCCGAGGCCCTCAAGCCAAGGCAGATCGCGATCCATCGGGCGGACAAGGCCCGGCAGGTGAACACGCTTGAGAGCAGCGAGGCGGAAAAGAAGGCCGCCTGACCTTCCTTTCCAACCTTTTGTCATGAACGGTGCGGTCCGGGTCTCTCCCCCGGGCCGCCACCACCCTGACGAAAAGACTGCAAGCTCAGGGGAAGGTGCGCTCGTCCATCGCGTGCCTTCCCCGCCGCCCGGAAGGCGTGGATCCGGTCCGAGCCATCATGATCAACTAGGCCGCGTTGCGATGGTCGAGTTCGGACAGCAGGGCGTAAAGGGCATCCGCACTGGTCGATCCGCGCAGCTTGTCGCAGAGCAGACGGTCCCGCAGCAGCCGCGCCACCCTGGCCAGCGCCTTCAGATGGTCGCTCCCGGGGCGTTCCGGGGCCAGCAGCACAAAGATCAGGTCGACGGGCTGATCATCCACCGCATCGAAATCGACACCGCGCTCAAGCCGCGCGAACATTCCGAAGCAGCTTGCCAGCTCGGGAAACTTGCCATGGGGAATGGCAACGCCGCCGCCGACACCCGTCGAGCCCAGCTTCTCGCGTTCCAGCAGCTTCTGGAACACGGCCTCGGCCGTCAGGCCCGTCTGGGCGGCCGCGTGCTGGGCCAGCTCCTGCAGCGCCTGCTTCTTGCTGCCCGCCTTGAGCGTGGCAATCACCGCCTCCGGGGCGACAAGCTCGGTGGCATCGCGCATCGTGATCTGCGCTCCCCTTGCTGACACGGCCCTGGGGGGCACCCTCTCGGTCTCCCCTGGCCGCGCTCTGCTTCACTTTCCTGCCATCAACGTCGGCGGTGCCTTTTGGCGTCCCGCCGAGCCAAATCCTTTCTGCCGCTATTCTGCCGCGGCGGAGCTGACCTTCGGATCGACCCAGCCGATATTCCCGTCGGGCCGACGGTAGATCATGTTGAGTTCGCCATGCCCGGCATTGCGGAACAGCAGGGCCGGCATGCCGCTGAGGTCGAGCCGCATGACGGCGTCGGCCACGCTGAGTGTCTCCACCCGCCATGCCATCTCGGCAATCACGGCGGGCTCCCCGTCGGGCACCTCGATGCCGTCATCCACGTCCTCCGGCGGCGATTCGAGGATGAACTTGGCGACCGTCTCCGCCGGCGCTTCCTTGCGCTGGTGCAGGTCGACGAGCTTCTTCTTGTAGCGTCGCAGACGCTTGGCGATCTTGTCGGCGGCGAGGTCGAAGGCGGGATAGGGTTCGTCCGCCTGCGCATGCGCGCTCATGACAAGGCCCTGGCCGACGGTGATCGCAATGTCGGCGGTGTAGAGGTGCCCGGCCTCCCGCGACAGGGTCACCGACCCGTCGATGGCCCGGTTGAAGTACTTCTCCACGATGCCATCGAGCGCACTTGTGACATGGGTGCGCAGGGCGTCGCCGACATCAAGCTGCTTGCCCTTAACGGTAATCTGCATCTGGCTTCACATTGTCCTGCTGGCATGGAAACGTGCCGGTCCTGCATCTCGACAACACGCCACAATGGTGGGACGTCCGACGAGGCATGCCGACCGGCGTGGATCTGCCGGTTGTCTCATCCTGATCACCACAAGCGACCAGGCGCGATTCCGGGAAGCTTTCCGGTCTCCCTGAACTGGTTGCCGGGAACGGGTTGCCGGGTCTCCGGGCACCGGAGAACCGTATCGAGAGAAAATCGGATGGGTGGTGCGGGTTGTGAAGCACCCGACCGCCCGGATCTGACGTTTGCGCGCCGCCCTCCGGCTTGTCAACCCTTGCGCGCCCGGCACCGGCCAGCCCGGACGCAGCCGGGTCATGGCAGCGTTGCGGCCGCAACGGCTGCGCCCCCGGCCCCCGGGGTCGCTCAGAGGGCACCAGCCGACCGCAGACGGCGGCGGCGCTGGGCCGAGGACCCGATGCCGAGCTGGTCACGGTACTTGGCCACCGTGCGGCGTGCCAGATCGATCCCGTCGGCGCGCAGGCGCATCACGATCTGGTCGTCGGACAGGATGGCGTCGGCCGTTTCGCCCTCGATCATCGCCTTGATGCGGTAGCGCACCGCCTCGGCCGAATGGCTGTCGGACCCCGAGGAGGAGGCGAGCGCCACGGTGAAGAAATATTTCAGCTCGAAGGTCCCGCGCGGGGTGGCGATGAACTTGTTGGTGGTGACCCGGCTGACGGTGCTTTCGTGCATCCCGATGGCTTCCGCCACCTCGCGCAGCACCAGCGGTTTCAGCCCGCGGACCCCCTGCCGGAAGAACCCGTCCTGGCGGCGCACGATCTCGGCCGCGACCTTCAGGATGGTCTGCGCCCGCTGGTCGAGCGCCTTGGTCAGCCAGTTCGCCTGCGCCAGCTGTTCGTTGAGATAGGCTTTGTCCTCACGCTTGCGGCAGCCGGCCTGAACGGTCGTCAGATAGGCCCGGTTGACCAGCAC
>CAZPBH010000279.1:0-3523 GCA_964584645.1 uncultured Rhodospirillales bacterium
AGCAACGCCGCAGCCCCGGACACATGCGGCGCCGCAAAACTCGTGCCGGAGACGAGATTGTAACCGCCGCCATCGGGACCATCCACCGTGAAATCATTGGTGGGATCCGGGATGATGGTTGTCGTGTCGATCGCTTCACCCGGTGCAGCGATGCACCATTCGGCGGCCACCCCGCAGCGGTTGGAGAAGCTGGAGATCTGGTTGTCCTCACTGACCGAAACCACGGCGATGAGGTTCGGCTGGAGGTCGGAGAAATCGACGCTGGCATCCAGCTGGATGGGCTCCAGAACGCCGTCGACGCCGATATAGACCTCGCCCTCGTGATTCTCCGGGCGGATATAGGGAAGGAAGGCGCCCCCGAACGGGTTCATCGCCACGGACGTATCCGGCGTGTAGGAATTCCCGGCAGCAAAGACGAGAACCATTCCGTTCTGGACCATCTGCCGGTAGATCTCGCCGTCGGAAATGTCGAAAGGGCCGATCAGCTGCCGGCGCGCCGCCTCATAGGAGATGGCATCCGGCCCGTAGCTGCCGTTCATCACCCGCGCCCCGCTGTTCGCGACGAAATTCAGCGCACCGGCAAAATCGACCTCGATGTCGGGATCGTCGGAAAACCTTTGAGTGTCGTCGAGGATCGCCCGCACGGGCAGGATCTGGGCTTCGGGTGCCACCCCATGAATGCCGATGTTGTCGCGCGCGGCGGCGATGACGCCAGCGACGCCGGTTCCGTGGCCGGTGCGGTCATCGATGGGGTTGGGGGGCGGTTCATCCTCATTCGGATCGGTGATGAAGTTCGCCCCGCCCGGCGCGATACGCTCGAAGAACTCCGGATGATTGACGTCGATGCCGGTATCGACCACAGCCACGACGATTCCGGCGCCAGTGGCACCCCGGGCATAGGCCGCGCTGGCGGAAACCTCCTGAAGGCTGTTCAGCCCGCTATATTCGGCCGTCTCGAAGCTGACCGGGTCGTCCTCGAAGCCGGGAGGGGGCGGCGGTGAGCCCGGCGGTGGTGGCGGGGAGCCTGGCGGTGGTGGCGGCGAACCGGGCGGCGGCGGGGGGGAGGCGATCTGCGTCCCCTCGCCATCATCGCCGCCTCCGCCACCAAGGGCGGCTGCGACACCGATAACGGCGAGGCTTGCCATGCCGGGCGCCTTTGCATCGGCCGCTCGGCGCTCGCGCGCGACAGTCCGCGATGCTTCGGTCGCTGTGGCCTGAGTTTCCGCTCGCTGGGTCAGCGCCCGCTGTTCTGCGCTGCGCATCCTCTGGCTGGCTTCCATGACGGCCGCGTTGGCCACGTCCCTGATACGCGGTTCGAGGCGTGGGTCGACAGCCGCAAAGCGCCCCACGATCTCGGCCGCGCGGGAGGGCTGATCGATCACCTGCGCCAGCACCTGCGCCAATGTGGCTTCATCGAGGATGGCGCCCCGCAATTCGGGATGCTCGTAGAGGGCGGTCTCGACCGCCCGACCGAGAGCGATGGAGCCCTGCTCGGCCGCATCGTTCAGGGCTGCGACGATCTCGGCCGGAACCGCGCCGCTCTCGGCCTGGGCGAGTTGAACCCCGGTCGGCTCGAGGGCAATCTCCACGCCAGTCGGATCGACAGCGCCAAGCGCGCCGGGATAGGGTATCACGACCCGTTGGCCAGCTTCCGCCTGACCCGCCAACCCCGCACCCGCAAGCAGGGCCAGCAGGCTGGCGCCCGAGATCATCCGGTCACGCAGCTGTCCCCTTCGACGCAACTCGCTCATGCTGTCCCCCACCCTCATCCGTCGGGGACGGGCGTACCCGCCCCACCCCGACTACCTGCCCCGGAAGTCCCTAACAAATTGAAAACAAGGCGTCCCGACCGCTCCCAGTCATCAGTATGCGTGGGGCGCGGCAGGCTGACAACCACGGAGTCCGGGGGACGTGACAACGCCTGCGCATCAGGGTCGCGATTGACGAGCGGGGAGGAAGCGGGCAGCTTCGCGCCTGCGTCCCGGCACCACCCGTCGCAGGCATCCCCAGACCATGGCCGTCTACACCCATCTGACCGATACCGAGATCGAGGCCTTTGCCGCCCGCTACCCCGTCGGTCAGGTGCTTTCATGCAAGGGCATCGCGGAGGGGGTGGAGAACACCAACTACCTGCTGATCACGGAGACCGGCCCCTACATCCTGACACTTTACGAGAAGCGGGTGAATCCGATGGATCTGCCCTTCTTCCTGCAGCTGATGGAGCATCTGGCGCAGAAGGGCATCAGCTGCCCGCTGCCGATGTCGGATCATGAGGGGCTGGCGCTCGGGCGGGTTGCGGGCAAGGCCGCGGCCATCATCACCTTCCTGAACGGCCAGTGGCCGCGCGATATCGACCTGCATCACTGCCGGGCGCTGGGCTTCGCGCTGGGCGAGATGCATATCGCCGCGGCCGACTTCACGCTCACCCGTCGCAATGATCTGGGTGTCGAGGCCTGGCGCCCGCTCTACCAGAAATCGGCCGCCCGGGTCGATGCGGTGTTGCCGGGGGCAGCACCGAGGATCGAGGCCGATCTGACCGATCTGGAGGCCAACTGGCCGAACGATCTGCCGCGCGGCTATGTGCATGCCGATCTGTTTCCCGACAATGTGCTGTTTCAGGGCGAAAGGCTCTCGGGCATCATCGATTTCTATTTCGCCTGCCGGGACGCCATGCTCTACGATCTGGCCGTCTGCCTGAACGCCTGGTGTTTCGATGGCACGAAGAATTTCCGTCGCGAACGTGCCGAGGCCATCCTCAGCCACTACCAGATGATCCGTCCCCTGACAGATGAAGAGGCCGCCGCCCTGCCGGTGCTGTGCCGGGGTGCGGCCATGCGCTTTCTGCTGACGCGGCTGCATGACTGGCTCAACACGCCCGAGGATGCGCTGGTGAAGGCCAAGGATCCGAGCGAGTTCCTCGTGCGCCTCGACTTCTTCCGCAGCGCTGCGGACCCGGGTGCCTTGGGCCTGAGCGCGTGAGCGCCGAGCCTGTCGTCATCCATACCGATGGCGCGTGCAGCGGCAATCCGGGACCGGGGGGCTGGGGCGCCATCCTGCGCTGGGGCGCGCATGAGCGCGAACTCGCCGGCTTCGAGCCTCAGACCACCAACAACCGCATGGAACTGATGGCCGTCATCGCGGCCCTGGAGACGCTCAAGCGGCCCTGCACGGTGCGGGTGATCACCGACAGCGACTATGTGCGCCAGGGCATGACGAGCTGGCTCGCCAACTGGAAGAAGCGCGGCTGGAAGACGGCGGCGAAGAAACCGGTGCTGAACGAGGATCTGTGGCGCCGGCTCGACGAGGCTGCCGCACGCCATCAGGTCAGCTGGGAATGGGTGAAGGGACATAGCGGCGACCCCGGCAATGAACGGGCGGACGAGCTGGCCCGCACGGCCATCCGGGAGGCACGCCGCGCTGCTCAGGGTTGAGGGCGCGTGCGGTGCAACCGCCAGCCCGGCGCCCTACATCCCCGGCCGAGGATGTCCCGCCGCCGCTTGTCCCCTGCCCTGCCGCCCATGCA
>CAZPBH010000280.1:0-3496 GCA_964584645.1 uncultured Rhodospirillales bacterium
GGATGCGTGCCGCCCAGCGCCTCGAAGACCTGCACCTGAACGGCCGAGTTGGCGATGTGGTCGTCCCCGCGCAGGATGTGGCTGACACTCTGTTCGATATCGTCGACGCAGGAGGAGAGCGTGTAGAGCGGACGGCCATCCTCCCGGACGAGCACGGGATCGGAAAGGGCAGCGCCCTCGAATTCCAGCGGCCCGTGGATAAGGTCGTCCCAGGCGATCCGGCCCTCCTCGATCCGGAAGCGCCAATGCGGCTTTCGGCCTTCCGCCTCAAGGGCTGTGCGCTCGGCCTCCGTGAGCTTGAGCGCGGCGCGGTCGTAAAGCGGCGGCTGCCCTCGTGCGAGCTGGGACTTGCGCTTCAGCGCCAGCTCGTCGGCGGTTTCATAGCAGGGATAGAGCCGGCCGCTCGCCCGCAGATGGTCAGCTGCGGCGGCATAACGGTCGAGCCGGTCGCTCTGACGGAAGCTGCGGTCCCATTGGAGGCCAAGCCAGGCGAGGTCCTCCTCGATCGCCCGCTCGTTTTCCTTGGTTGATCGGTCGGTATCCGTATCGTCGAGGCGCAGGACGAACACGCCGTCATGGGCGCGGGCGTGCAGCCAGTTCAGCAGCGCGGTGCGCACATTGCCGACATGCAGGCGGCCGGTCGGGCTGGGCGCGAAGCGAACGACGACGCTCATGGCTGGGGGCGACTTCCGGTCGGGGAGAAAGGGACCACCATCGGCTTGCGCTCAGAACGGCCGGCGGACGACGATGGTGTTGGAGACGATGTTGTGGAGCATCTGGCGCTCGGTGGTGTGGAAATACCAGACCCAGCCGATGAACGCCAACCATGTGCCGATGTACCAGACGAGCAGACGCCCGCCCTGCGGCGGTTCGCGCGTCTCCCGGTCGATCAGCTGCAGGCCCATCGCGGCATAGCCCAGCGTCTGCCCGTCGCCGACGGGCGACATCAACAGCAGATAATAGGCGGCGATACCCAGATAGGTGATCAGTTCCAGCCAGCGCGGGACCATCATGGAGATCTCGCCGCGTACCAGGGCGGCCGGATCGATGGCGCCCGCCAGCCAGGCGAAGCCGAAATAGACGAGTGCGATCAGCAGCGCATCGATCCCGCCCGCGATCAGCCGCTGGCCAAGATGAGCCAGCACCGGCTCGGCTGCAGCCCCCCGGCGTCGGCGGCCGGTCTTGCGCTCGGTGACGGGGGCGGCGCTGCGCCGGGGCCGGGCCGGGCCGCTCTTGAGGGCCTCGCCATAGCGGGCGACGAGTTCCGTTGCATCGCTGACCCGGCGCCATTCGGTCCAGCCATCGGTCCAGCAATAGGTGTCGAGCCGGATGGCCCCGCGGCCGACGAGCGTGCGGATCCGGGCATCGTCCAGCGGGCCGACCGTGTCACCCTCGACATAGAACCAGAAAGCCACGGCGCTCAGTCTCCTGTGGCGATGGCGCGGAAACGGTTGGTGATCGGATAACGCCGCTCCTTGCCGAAGGCGCGCCTCGTGATCTTCGGGCCCGGCGCAGCCTGCCGGCGCTTGTATTCCGCCAGATCAAGCAGCCGCCATACCCGTGTCACCTCCTCACGGTCATGGCCGCGGGCGACGATTTCCTGCACCGACAATTCCCGTTCGATCAGGGATTGCAGGATGTCATCGAGCCGATCATAGGGCGGGAGGCTGTCCTCGTCGCGCTGGTTGGGGCGCAGTTCGGCGGTGGGGGGCTTGCTGATGATCCGCTCCGGCATGACGGGGCCCGCTGGCCCTTTCAGTCCCTCGGTAACATGGTCGTTGCGCCAGCGGGACAGGGCAAAGACGGTCATCTTGTAGACGTCCTTCAGCACCGAATAGCCGCCGCACATATCACCATAGAGGGTCGCATAGCCGACCGCGACCTCGCTCTTGTTGCCGGTCGCCAGCACCAGCCAGCGCAGGCTGTTGGACATCGCCATCAGGCTCAGCCCGCGCGCGCGGCTCTGGATGTTCTCCGCCGTGATGCCTTCAGGGGCGGCGCCCAGAGGTGCGCCGAGCATGGTGTCGAAGGCTTCCATGGCCGGGCCGATGTCGATCTCGTCGAGATGCACGCCCAGCATCCGGGCACAGCCGGCCGCATCCTCCAGACTGTCCGTGCTGGTATAGGGCGAGGGCATCATCACGCAGCGCACCCGCTCCGGCCCCAGCGCATCCGTCGCAAGCGCTGCGGTGAGCGCGGAATCGATACCACCCGACAGGCCGATCAGCACCCCCGGAAAGCCGTTCTTCTCGACATAGTCCTGCAGGCCCGTGACCAGCGCCCGCCAGATCAGCTCCAGCCCCTCCGGCGGGGCGATGCGTTCGCCATTGCGGGGCACCCAGCCATCGGGACCTCGCACCCAGTCCACGACCAGCAGATGCTCGGCAAAGGCCGGCGCACGGGCGGCGAGGGCACCATCGGCCTCCAGCACGAAGCTCGCCCCGTCGAAGACCAGATCGTCCTGCCCGCCGATCTGATTCACATAGGCCAGGGGCAGGCCGGTCTCATGCGCGCGGGCGACCGCATGGCCCAGCCGCTCGTCCTCCTTGTCGGTCTCGAACGGGCTGCCATTGATCGCGACCAGCATCTCGGCACCGCTTTCGGCAAGCGTCTCGGCGATGTCGGGGGCCCACATGTCCTCGCAGACCATGACACCAAGGCGCACATCGCGGAAATTGACCGGACCGGGATAGGGTCCGGGCGTGAACAGCCGGACCTCGTCGAAAACGCGATAATTGGGCAGGAAGTGCTTTTCCCGGACGGCCTGGATGGTGCCGCCATCGAGAACGAGGGCCGCGTTGGCAAGACCCGTGGGGCGCCCCTCATGCGCGACCCGCCATGGCGCGCCGATGATGACACCCGGCCCGCCATCGGCGGTCTCGGCCGCCAGCTCATGCACGAACCGCTCGACCGCATCGAGAAAGAACGGCTTGAGCACCAGATCCTCGGGCGGATAGCCGGCGATCACGAGCTCGGGAAACACGACCAGATCCGCCTCCGCGCGCGCGGCCTCGGCCCTCCAGGCGCGGATCAGGGCGGCGTTGCCGGCGAGGTCACCCACGGTCGGGTTGACCTGCGCCAGCGCCATGCGCAGACGGTCGGTCATGAGGGTGCGGCGTCCGGCGCCTTCAGCCGGTCGCGCCGCGGTGCCGTTGCCGAGGCGTCCTCGCGCCGGAGCAGGAACTCGCGACCCAGCTTCACCCGCGGCTCGCCATCATAGGCGACAATATCGGCGGTGGCGTAGGTCTCCGACCAGTCATCGGGCAGGTAGCTGCCGGTGCCGATCACGTCGATGGGCGCCTGGGCCTCGGCCATCACGCGGCACTTGGCGGGGCTGAAGCCGCTGCTGGCGACGATCCTGACGCCCCCGAACCCTTCGGCGTCGAGCGCTTCGCGCAGCTTCCAGACCGCCGCCGCGCTGACCCCGGTGCCGATCAGATAGCGCAGCTCCTTTTCCGAGCGGTAGCCACGGATCGCTTCAGGCACGTGGCGCTCC
>CAZPBH010000281.1:0-3494 GCA_964584645.1 uncultured Rhodospirillales bacterium
CTGGCCTTGCTCGCCTTGGTCCTGCTGGTCCTGATCCTGCGGGTCCTGCTCGCCATACTTCTGCCGCCCCTCGGCGTCTTCCTGCAGGTGGGCCTTGGCTGGCAGTTCTGGATCAACATCCTGCTGACCCTTCTGGGCTATGTGCCGGGCATCGTGCACGCCATCTGGATCATCGCCCGACGCTGAGGCCGCATGGGCTGGGCGCGCCGCGGAGCGTGCAATGCACCCCGCGGCCCCACCCCGGTGCGACCCTCGGACTACAGCCCCAGCACCAGCTTGGCGATGATATCCTTCTGGATTTCGGTCGAGCCGCCGAAGATCGTGTAGGCGCGCGCGTTCAGATGGGCCGGCACCACGGGCGGAGCATGATCCGGCCCGATGGGCGGTTCGTTGCGATGGTAGAGCGGCCGTTCCGCATGCCAGGGCAGGGCGTTCATGCCCAGCGCCTCGACCGCCAGCTCGGCGATATCCTGGGTGAGCTGCGATTGCCGGATCTTCAGGATCGAGCTGATCGGGCCGGGATTTTCACCGGCCTCGAGCGCCGAGAGGATACGCAGCTCGGAAAATTCCAGCGCGGTCAGATCCACCTCGACCGCCGCCAGCTTGTGCGCGAAATGCGGATCGTTGATGAGCGCCCCGCCCTCGGCCGCGCCGAATTCGGCCCGTGCCATCGCCTTGAGCCGGTCGAGCTTGACCCGAAGCCGGCTGGCAAACAGCCCGCCGCCGCGCTCCCATTCCAGCAGGTACTTGGCGTAGGTCCAGCCTTCGCCCTCCTCGCCGACGCGATATTTCTGAGGCACGCGCACATCGTCGAAGAAGACGTAATTGACCTCGTGATCGCCGCCGATCGTGGTGATGGGGCGGACACTGATCCCCGCCAGATCCATCGGGATGAGCAGGAAGGTGATGCCCTCCTGGCGCTTGCCGGTGTCGCTGGTGCGGACAAGACAGAAGATCCAGTTCGCGTAATGGGCATGGGTGGTCCAGATCTTGGTGCCGCTGACGATGTAATCCTCGCCATCCGGGGTTGCCTTGCACTTGAGCGCGGCGAGGTCGGAACCCGACCCCGGCTCGGAATAGCCCTGGCACCAGTAATCCTCGCCCGAGATGATGCGGGGCAGGAAATATTCCTTCTGCCAGTCGCTGCCGAATTTCATGATGACCGGGCCAACCAGCTGCAGGCCCGAGGGCGACGGGTTGGGCGCATCGGCGCGCGCACATTCCTGATTGAAGATGTAGCGCTGGCTGACACTCCAGCCGGGCCCGCCGAATTCCTGCGGCCATGAGGGCGCACCCCAGCCTCGCTCGGCGAGCGCCTTCTGCCATTTCACGCTGATATCGGCCTCCACGAACACGGTCGGCGTCTCCCGTGTCGCGCGCTTCAAATCGTCGGTCAGGTTCTCGGCCAGAAACGCCTGGACTTCCTGCCGGAAGGCGTGATCGGCCTCGGTGAACCGAAGGTCCATTGGGGCATTCTCCCTGATCGTTATGGCATGCGCCTTGCCCGGAATGTGGGGCGTTGCCTGCCATCGACCAGCCGGGCAGCCTGCCTGTCCGCTGATCGGTCGACCTCGCTGAAACCTGATCGGGTCAGCACCAAAAGGGCTTGGCAAGCTGCATGCCCGTCTATGGAATGAGCTTGCACGCCGGGGGGTACCGGATTAGCGTCGTGAACGGGTGGCGCGTTAATCGACACGACCTTCGGTGGATGCGGCCGATTTCACGCAACGGGGGGTCATCGTGAAAATCAACCTGCAACAGCAATTCGCGGCGTTCATCATCGCGCTGACCGTGGTGGCCACCGGGGCGATGATGGTCGGCGGCCTGTCGTCGATGGAAGAGCTTGCCGATGAAGCGCTCGAATTGCGCCTGACGACAGCCGAACGGACCTTCAGCGGCGAGATCGAGGGCGAGGCGGATGAGGTGCTGGCGCTGGCGGCGGCCTATGCCCGCAATCCCGAGATTGCACGCCTGATGGCCGAAGGCGACCGCGACGGGCTCGCGGCACGGCTGGTGCCCATGTTCGAGGCGATGCAGGAAGCCTTCGGCGTACGACAGTTCCAGCTGCACACGCCTGACAGCCGCTCGTTCCTTCGGGTGCACCGACCGGAAAAGTTCGGCGATGACCTCTCCGGGTTCCGGGAAACGGTCAACCGCGTCAATGATCCCTCAACCGGCCATGCGCCCGTCGCGGGGCTGGAGGTCGGGGTGGCCGGGCTCGGCATGCGCGGGGTGATGCCGCTGACCCATGCAGGCAGCCATGTCGGCAGTCTCGAATTCGGCCTGTCCTTCGGCCCTCATTTCTTCGAGAAGATGGACGCCCTTCTTGGCACGCGGGCGATGATGTGGCTGCGCGAGGCCGAGCGCACCGACCGGCTGGCACCGGAACCCTTCGCCAATACCTTCTCCCTCAGCGGCGACCTTCAATCCGAAGCCTCGGGCGAGCTCGCGCGGGCGGCGCGCGATGTCCTGGCACGGGCGCTGGCCGGCGAGGCCAACCCCACGGCACGGGCGGCGATCAGGGCGGATGGGGTGGATTACGTCGCGCTGCTGAGCCCGATGCGTGATTTTGCCGACCAGCCCATCGGTGTGGTCGCCCTCGGCGTCGACCGCAGCGCGATCACGACAGCCCTTGGCCATGCCGAGATGATGCTGATGCTGATCGGGATGGCGGTGCTCGTTCTTGCGCTCGTGGCGGGCATGATCTTCGCCTGGCGGATCACCCGGCCGATCGCCGCCACGACCGAGGCCGTGGTCCGCCTGTCCGGCGGCGAAACCGATTTCGAGATCGGCCATCAGACTCGTACCGACGAGCTTGGCGACATGGCGCGGTCGGTCGAGATCCTGCGGCGTCACGAGGTCGACCGCGCGGCGATGGCCGTCCGGATGCGTCGGGATTCCGAACAGGGCGAGCGCCGGCGCAAGGCGCTCATCGCCATGGCCGAGGAGGTCGAAAGCAAGGGCAAGGGGGCCATCGAGGCGGTGGCCGAGGAAGTCTCCCGGATGTCGGAAGCCAGCGCCTCGGTCAATGCGGCCATCGAACGCGTGGCGGAGCATTGCCGGGCGGTGGCGCTGGCGGCCGGGGAATCGCTGGAGACGGCCCAGGCGGTGGCCTCCGCCACCGAGGAGCTGAGCGCCTCGGAGGACGAGATCTCCAACAAGATCCATGAGACCTCGCGCGTGACGGGTGAGGCGGTCCAGCGCGCGAATGCCAGCCGCGAGGTCGTCGACCAGCTCGACGCCAGCGCCAGCCGCATCAGCGAGATCGCAAGCCTGATCAACGGGATCGCCGAGCAGACCAATCTGCTGGCGCTGAACGCCACCATCGAGGCCGCGCGCGCCGGGGCGGCCGGCAAGGGCTTTGCGGTGGTCGCCGAAGAGGTCAAGAGCCTCGCCCAGCAGACCTCCGAGGCCACGTCCCAGGTCACCGCCCAGGTCAGCGAGATCCAGGCCGTCGCCCGGCAGGCCGCCGAGGCCATCGGCGAGGTCGGCCG
>CAZPBH010000282.1:0-2501 GCA_964584645.1 uncultured Rhodospirillales bacterium
TTCTATCTATCGCGGATTGGATGGCGGTGTAAAATTGTTAAGCGAAATCAACATGTCTATGGCAGCGCTTTTACTGCTGTTCATCGTGATCGCCGGGCCGACCGCGAGCGGGAAATCGGCTCTGGCTCTGGATCTGGCCGAGGTGATGGGCGGGACGGTCATCAACGCGGATTCCATGCAGATCTACCGGGAGCTGCGGGTTCTGACGGCCCGGCCCGATCCCACCGACGAGGTCCGCGTGCCTCATCGCCTCTACGGCGTGCGTGCGATCAGCGATCCCTTCAACGCGGCGCGATGGCGGCAGGCGGCCCTCAGCGAGATACGCCTTGCCCATCAGGCCGGCCGCGTCCCGATCCTCGTGGGCGGCACCGGGCTCTATCTCGAAGCTTTGCTGATCGGCATGGCGCCGATGCCCGACATATCGCCCGCGCTGCGTCAGCGCCTGCGCGCGGAGCTGGAAGGATGGACCGGCCCCGCGCTGCATGCGCACCTGCAAGGGCTGGACGCGGCCAGCGCTGCGGTGCTGCGGCCTTCTGATCGCCAACGCCTGATCCGGGCGCTGGAGGTCTGGCAGGCGACTGGACGGTCGCTGACGGCATGGCAGCAGGCGGAAGCGATCGGGCCGCCTGTCGATCTTCGCTTCGTCGTTCTCGTGATACTGCCGCCGCGCGCTCTCCTGAGGGCCGCCTGCGATGGGCGCTTCGAGGCCATGCTGGCCGATGGCGCCCTGGAGGAAGTGCGAGCCGTCACCGGCTTCGGGCGCGAGCTTCCGGCGATGCGCGCTGTCGGTCTGCCCCCATTGCTGGACCATCTCGCCGGCCGGCTGAGCCTCGATGAGGCGTGCGCGCGTGCCCAGGCCGCCACCCGCGATTATGCCCGGCGCCAGACCACCTGGTTCGGGGGGCGTTTCCTGCGTAACCTTCGGAACAGACCCGGGGTCACGCTCATGCGGGCAAATCTGCAACTATCCAAAGAAAACATCCCTGTGTTGAGTCATAAAATTGCGCGATTGGCTTGACACTTGTTTGATTCAGATTCCAAGCTGCCACCTGGTTGCAATGCAGCATAGCGGCGCACCCCGCCACCCCGGACTGGACCTGGCGGGTTGGAGCGTCGATAGTCATTGTTGCGCAACCCCGATGCGATGAACCCGAAACGAGCCGAGCCGACGCCCATGACCGCCGCGCAACCGCACAAGGACATTCCCGCCGCCGAGTGGGAAAGCCACGCCCAGATGGCCGCCGACAGCCAGATGAACGGCGCCGAGGTCGTCCTCAAGGCGCTGGTCGATCAGGGTGTCGAGGTGATCTTCGGCTATCCGGGTGGCGCGGTGCTGCCGATCTATGACGCGCTGTTCAAGCAGAACCGGATCCGCCATGTCCTCGTCCGGCACGAACAGGGTGCGGTGCATGCGGCCGAAGGCTACGCGCGGTCCACCGGCAAGGTCGGCTGCGTGCTGGTGACCAGCGGCCCGGGCGCCACCAACGCGGTCACCGGCCTGACTGACGCGCTGATGGATTCCATCCCCATCGTCTGCCTGACCGGTCAGGTGCCGACCCATCTGATCGGCAATGATGCCTTTCAGGAATGTGACACTGTCGGCATCACCCGGCCCTGCACCAAGCACAACTACCTGATCAAGGATCCCGACCGGATCGCTGAAAAGATCCACGAGGCCTTCTATGTCGCCCGCTCGGGCCGGCCCGGTCCGGTGGTTGTCGATCTGCCCAAGGACATCCAGTTCGCCGCCGCCCCCTACAGCCCGCCGGAAGCGCTGAAGCTGCGCAGCTATCGGCCAAAGACCGACCCGGACCCCGAGTTGATCGCGCAGGCCGTCGCCAGGATCGCCGAGGCCGAGCGCCCGATCTTCTATACCGGCGGCGGGGTCATCAACGCCGGTGACGAGGCCTCGCGCCTGCTCACCGAATTCGTGCGCGCGACCGGCTTTCCGATCACCAACACCCTGATGGGCCTTGGCGGCTATCCGGCCGGCGATCCGCTGTTCCTCGGCATGCTGGGGATGCACGGAACCTATGAGGCCAATCTGGCCATGCATCACTGCGATGTGATGATCAATATCGGGGCGCGCTTCGATGACCGGGTGACAGGTCACCTCGACGATTTCTCGCCCGGGTCGTTCAAGATCCATGTCGATATCGACCCTTCCAGCATCAACAAGAATGTGGCGGTCGATCTGCCGATCATCGGCGATGCCACGAAGGTGCTGCAGGCGATGCTCGATGAATGGCGCCGCAAGGGGTATCAGCCCAGGCGCACGGCGCTGGAGGGCTGGTGGAACCAGATCCATGAATGGCAGGCACGCGAGTGCCTCAAATATCGCCAGGACATGGCGCCCGACGCGATCATCAAGCCGCAATACGCGCTGGAGCGTCTGCGTGAACAGTTGATGGCCTCGGGCCGCGACTGGTTCATCACCACCGAAGTCGGTCAGCATCAGATGTGGGCGGCCCAGTTCCTGCCCTTCATGAAGCCTAAGCGCT
>CAZPBH010000282.1:2511-3493 GCA_964584645.1 uncultured Rhodospirillales bacterium
GCTGGATGACCTCGGGCGGGCTCGGCACCATGGGCTATGGCCTGCCAGCCGCCATCGGGGCGCAGATGGGCAATCCCGACGGGCTCGTCATCGACGTGGCGGGCGAGGCCTCGATCCTGATGAACATGCAGGAGATGAGCACGGCCGTGCAGTACCGCCTGCCGGTCAAGGTCTTCATCCTCAACAACCAGTGGATGGGCATGGTCCGGCAATGGCAGGAACTGCTGCACGGTGAGCGCTATTCGGAGAGCTATTCCGCCGCCCTGCCGGATTTCGTCAAGCTGGCCGAGGCCTATGGCGCGGTCGGCCTTCGGGCCGACAAGGTCGGCGAGGTGGATGAGGTGATCGCCGAGATGATCCGGGTTGATCGGCCCGTCATCGTCGATTGCCGGGTCGACCAGCACGAGAACTGCTTCCCGATGATCCCGTCCGGCCACGGCCACCATCAGATGCTGCTGGGTCCGGAGGATGAGAGCAACACCGACCGCCTCGGCGAGGGCATGGTGCTGGTCTAGGCAAGGCAAGGCTGCAGGGGCGGGCGCGCGCCGAATCCGCCTTAGCCTCGCTTGAAATAGGTGTCGGCGAAGCTGTCGGTGAAGCTGATCAGGCCGCGCTGGATCTCGTCGAGGAAATCATGCAGCCCGGCCTCGATGATCGCCTCGATCGGGCGGTCGTCGATCCGGGCGCGCAGATCGTCGATGATCCCTGACGGTCCCGTCGGTGCGGCCATGGCAAAGCGCTTGCGCCCTCGCGTCAGCAGGACTTCGATCTCGTTCAGGCACAGCGCCACGGCGCGCGGGAAAGCCTGATTGCGTAAAAGGAAATCGGCGACCGTCGCCGGCGCCGGTGTGCCCTCGCCCGCCCGCAGGAAAGCGTGATAACCGGCCGCAGCCCGCAGCAGCGCCTGCCAGCGGCTCTGCTCGAAACCGGGATCAACCTCGCTCGCCGGCTGGCTGACCATGGCGTGATAGCGGATGTCGAG
>CAZPBH010000283.1:0-3491 GCA_964584645.1 uncultured Rhodospirillales bacterium
AGCACATAAACGAGATTGTAGAAGGCCAGATAGCCGTAATAGGTCGCCGTCGGCAGCTCGTTCAGGGTCAGGATACGGGTGAAGACCAGCGGAAAGCCGCTCGTGCACAGCAGTTCATAGGAGTTGGCCAGTACCGCCAGCACCACCGCCCCGCCCGCCATCGTCCACAGATTGTCCGCCTGCAAGAGACCGCGCATCCGGGCGAACAGATCGCGCTTGCTGCCCTCGCCCAGGCTCAGGCTCGGCCCCTGCTGGAAAGCATAGAAATCCTTCACGTTGAGCCCGGCGATCACCAGCGCCACCGCCCCTGCGATGGTGGTGATCAGCGCCACCTGGCCGATCAGCAGGAAGAGATTGAGCCAGGCCGCCATGAAGGCGAAATAGACGAGCCCGGAGGTCACCACGAAGATGCCGCCGATCACCGCCATGCGCAGGCGCGAGCGCGCATGCACCATAAGCGACAGCAGGAAAAGCAGCACGAAGAAGGCGCAGGGATTGAAGGCATCGAGCCCGCCCAGCAACATCGTCGTGACCGGCAGGGACAGGCTCCGCAAGTCGAACCCCGCCACCTCCGGCAGGGGTTCGGCCGCCACCGGGCCGGGTGCCATCTCCGGAAGCTCGCCGGCAGCGGGCGCCGGCGCGGCAGCCGGCTCAAGCAGATCGCGGCGGCAGGTCGCGAGCGATTCCTCGATCACCCGCCCCATGCCGCGCGCGTTGTCGAAGCCCACCAGCATCTGCCCGCAAAAGAAGAAGGCCGGCACCCCCTGCACCGGGCGCCCGACCTTGTCGGCGAACATCCCGAACATCGTCTGGGCCGCGCGGCTTTGGGAAACCTCATAGTCCTCGACCACCAGCCAGTCATGTTCCTGATCGAGTTCGGCCAGCCAGGGCATGGCCTTGCGGCAATGCGGGCAGGTCAGCGAATGAAAGACATGCAGGACAAGCTGCCCGTCCTCATTCACCCATGCCGCATCGCGCGCAGGCTCGCCAGCCTCGGCCAGCGCACCCGGCATCAGCCCGAGAAGAACCAGAAAAAGTAGTGCGACGCGCATGGCCCCCGCCTCAAACCCTGTCGTGCAAGCAGGGTGAAGGCGGGGCCGGATGACGTCAAGACCGGGCTATGTGCCCCATTGCGGCAGCGGGAAATCCTCCACCGGGATCGAGACGGTTTTCTTCTCCGTGTAGAAATCCCGGCATTCCAGCGCGCCCTCGCGCCAGACCCCGGAGGCCTTGTAGCCACCGAAAGGTGCGCGCAGCTCGCGCATCATGGGCGTGTTGACCCAGATCGTCCCGGCCCGCAGCGCCCGCGCGCCGGAGAGCACGGTCGTGACGTCCTTCGACCAGAGATAGGCCACCAGACCGAAGCTGCTGGCATTGGCGATCCGGATGGCGTCTTCCGGCGCCTCGAAGGTCAGGAAGCTCGCCAGCGGTCCGAAGACCTCCTCCTGACAGATGCGCGCCTCGTTGGAGGGAGCGAGCACCGCCGTCGGCTCGACATAGAAGCCCTTCGCGAAATCCGGATGGCGCCGCCCGCCCGTCAGCAGCCGCCCCCCCTCGCCCGTCGCCACATCGACATAGCCCAGCACCTTGTCGCGATGCGCCGCCGAGGAGAGCGGTCCCATCACCGTCTCCGGGTCCATCGGGTCGCCGACCCGGATACGCTGCGCCCGTTCGACGAAGCGGGCCATGAACTCCTCGGCAATCGATTTCTGGACGAGGATGCGCGAGCCCGCCAGACATTGCTGGCCGTTGTTGGAGAAAATGCCGACCAGCGCCCCGTCCAGCGCCCGGTCCAGATCAGCACTTTCGAAGATGATGTTCGCGCTCTTGCCGCCGAGTTCCATCGTCACCGGCTTGAAGCTGCGCCCTGCCGCCTCACCGATCGCGGCCCCGGCAGCGCCGCCGCCGGTGAAGCTGATCACGTCGACCTCCGGATGGGCGCTCAACGCCGCCCCGGTCACCGGCCCCCGTCCGTTGACAAGGTTCACGACACCATCGGGCAGACCGGCCTCGTGCATCAGCTCGATGATCCGGTAGAGCGCCAGCGGCGTCTGCTCCGACGGCTTGAGGACAAGCGAATTCCCGAAGGCCAGTGCTGCCGCCATCTTCATCGTCGCCAGCGCGGTGGGCGCGTTCCAGGGCGCGATCAGGGCCGCCACACCGACCGGATCACGCTCGACATAGGTCAGATATGTAGGGTTCTGGGTGATCACCTGATCGGTCGCCTGCCCGATCACCTCGGCGAAGAAGCGGAAATTGTAGGCAGAGCGCGGCATGTGCATGCCCCGCACATGGGCAATCGGCAGCCCGGCATTCAGCACTTCCAGCTGCGCAAGTTCCTCGGCATGATTGAGGATCAGCTCGGCAATCCGGCGCAGGACCTCCTGGCGCTGCTCGACCGACCGCCGGGCCCACACGCCGCTCTCGAAGCTGCGCCGGGCGGCCATCACGGCTGCATCCACCTCGGCCGCGCCCGCCTCGATCAGGGTCGAGACCTGGCTCTCATCGCCGGGATAGATCACCAGCCGCGGCGGACCGTCGCCACGCACCGGCTTGCCGTCGATGAAGCTGGGCTCCTCGGAGGGGATGGACAGTCCCAGCAGGGCGTCGGGCATCGGGCTTTCCTTGCGCTTGGGGGTCAGGGTTCCCCAGATATGGCTTGGAAGCGGATGGAAAAAACGCCCCTACAGGCAGGCTTGAGGTGACCGGAAGATGTGGAAGAAGGTTGGTCTGACATTTGCCGGGATCGTCGGCGTTCTGGTGGTCGCAGCGGCCATCACCTATGCCCTCAACGCGACGCTGTTGACCCGGTTCTTCACCTTCAGCCCCGATACCGCGACCGAGAACCCGGACTGGTATCAACCGGTGGTGGTGGTCAGGGGCGACCCGGCACCCCCCTTGCCCATCGCGCCGGATGCGGAACGGACGATCGCCGAGGTGGCGTTGGAGGATGCGGTCGCCCTTGCTGCGACGCATGACACGGCCGCCCTGCTCGTCTGGCATCGCGGCGCGCTGCAACTCGAATACTACGCGCCGGGCTTCGGGCCCGATTCGATCGTCGAGACAGCCAGCATGCACAAGAGCTTGCTGGCGCTTCTTTACGGTGTAGCGCTTGCCGAAGGGGTCATCCCCTCGCTCGACGAGCCGGCGGCGACCTGGATCCCGGCCTGGCGCGATGACGACCGGCAGGCCATCCGGCTGCGCCATCTCTTGTGGATGAGCGCCGGGCTGGAGGCGACGGGCTTCAGTCCCAACCCCTTCTCCACCGGGGCCAGGCTGTTCCTCGGCACCAGGATCGACGAGGTCGCAACGAGCCTGCTCTCGATCGAGCCGCCGCTGGAGCGGTTCACCTATTCCAACGCCGCCAGCCAGATCCTGGGTCATGTGCTCGAACAGGCGGCCGGGCGCCCCTATGAGGCGCTTCTGGAGGACTGGCTCTGGCAGCCTCTCGGCGCGCACGATGCCCGGCTCTGGATGGACCGGGAAGGCGG
>CAZPBH010000284.1:0-1269 GCA_964584645.1 uncultured Rhodospirillales bacterium
CCGGTCAAGCCAGGCCCAGAGCGGGGCCAGCACCGCCTCTTCATCGACCTCCTCGGCCGGGCGCTGCAGCAGGGCCGGGTCTTCGGCCAGCATCAGCAAGGCCTGCTTGAGAAAGCTCGTGCCAAGGAAATCGGGCGGGCGCGGATAGGTGAACCGACCCGGATTAGCCTGCGCCCACGCCAGCAGGGCGTCCAGATCGCGCGGCGGGTCGGGCACCCAGGCACTGTCGTAGAGGATGTTGAACCGTGCCAGACCCCAGGGGCTCTGATAGCCCTCGACCGGCACGCCGAAATCGACACGCACCTCCGGCAGCCCCTCCCAGTCGACCAGCCGGGCCTGCGGCAGGGTCTCGACGAACGGACCGAACAGAAGGTCGGCCCGCTTCATCGCCGCAAAATTCTCGCCATTGATCCACATGAGATCGACCGAGCCGCCCTCGGTCCGGCCCGCGGCCTTCTCCGCCAGCACGCGGGCAACACTTTCGGCCAGATCGGCCACCTTCACATGGATCAGCTCGATGCCGAAGCGCCTGTCCACCTCATCGGCCACCCAGGCGATGGTGGCATTGGCCTGGGCATCACCGGCCCAGGCATTCCAGTAGACACTCTGTCCGCGTGCCCGCTCCGTGATCGAGGTCCAGTCGGCCGGCGCCGCGCCCGCTGGGCCTGCCAGCACAACGACAAGAATCAGGGCGAGGCGGATCACGCCACCGCTTCCAGCTCGTCGATCAGCCCCTCGACGATCTTGAGGCCCTTGCCCCAGAAAGCCGGGTCGGAGGCATCCAGCCCGAACGGGGCCAGAAGCTCGCGATGGCGCTTGGCCCCGCCCTCACCCAGCATCGCCAGATAGCGCTCGGCAAAGCCGGTCTCGGCCTCCTGGTAGCGGGCGTAGAGCGCGTTCACCAGACAATCCCCGAAAGCGTAGGCATAGACATAGAAGGGCGAATGGATGAAATGCGGGATATAGGCCCAGAACATCCGGTAGCCGTCATCGAAACGCAGCGCCGGGCCAAGGCTCTCCTCCTGCACCTGCATCCAGATATCACCGATCTGCTCGGTCGAGAGCTCGCCCTTCTGGCGCGCCTCATGCACGCCGATCTCGAAGCGATAGAAGGCGATCTGGCGGACCACGGTGTTCAGCATGTCCTCCACCTTGCCCGCCAGCATCGTGCGTCGGCGCTTGCGATCCGTCTCGGCATCGAGCAGGGCGCGGAAGGTCAGCATCTCGCCGAACACGCTGGCGGTCTCGGCGAGCGTCAGCGGGGGCTGG
>CAZPBH010000284.1:1279-3477 GCA_964584645.1 uncultured Rhodospirillales bacterium
CTGCGCTGCCGCCAGCACCTGATGCACGCCGTGGCCCAGCTCATGGGCCAGTGTCATCACATCGCGGGTGCGCCCGTGATAGTTCATCAGGATGTAGGGGTGGGCGCTGGGCACGGTCGGGTGGCTGAAGGCTCCCGGCTGCTTGCCGGGGGTCAGGGCGGCATCGATCCAGCCCTCACGGAAGAAGCGCTCCCCGATCTCGGCCAGTTTCGGGGAAAACCGGCGATAGGCGCCCAGCACGATATCCTGCGCCTGCGGCCAGGAGATCGGGCGATCCTCCTCATCGGGCAGCGGGGCGTTACGGTCCCAGTAATCGAGCTTCTCGCCCCCGAACCAGCCGGCCTTGAGCTGGTAATAGCGGTGGGAGAGCCGGGGATAGGCATCGACCACCGCGGTCGTGAGCGCCTCAACCACCTCCGGCTCGACCGCGTTGGAAAGATGCCGGTAGGCGGTCGGATGCCCATAGCCCCGCCATTTGTCGTCGATCTGCTTGTCCTTGGCGAGGGTGTTGGTGATCAGCGTGAAGACCCGCGCCTGCGCGCCAAAGGTCTTGCCCAGCGCCAGCGCGGCCGCCTTGCGTCGCGCACCATCGGGATCGCTCAGCAGGTTCAGGGTATCGCTGATGCCAAGCCTTTCGCCATCGACCTCGAAGTGCATCTCCGCGATGGTTTCATCGAACAGCCGGGTCCAGGCGGCCGCACCCACGACATGGCGCTCGTGCAGCAGACGTTCCATCTCGTCAGAGAGCTGATGGTCGCGGAACTGGCGCAGATCGCGGATCCACGGCGCGTAGCGCGCGGCGGCCGGATCGTCGAGCAGGCGCGCGAGCCGGGCCTCGTCCAGCCGGTTGATCTCCAGCGTGAAGAAGACGAGCTGGGTGGAGACGGAATTGACCTTCTCCTGCATCTCCTGAAAGAAACGGCCATTGGCCGCAGTCGCCATGTCCTCCGCATAGCTCAGATAGGCGAAGCTCATGATCCGGCCGAGGACTTCCTCGATCGCCTCATATTCCGCCAGCGCGGCCCCGAAGCCCGCGGCATCGAGACCCGCGACCCTGTCCAGATAGCGTTGCCGGAAATCCCGGGCGCGCGCATCCATCGCGGTCAGATCGCCGCTCAGCTCCGGCGATTCGCGGCCCGGATAGAGATCGGCGAGGTTCCAGCGCGGCAAGGTGTCTGCACCTTCGACGGCAGGGGCCATTTGCGACATCACTTCTCCCTTCCTTGCCGAATTCAGCGGCGCCAGAAACCGGGCTGCAGCAGGACCAGCACCGTGAAGAATTCGAGCCGGCCCAGGATCATCGCCAGACAGATCATGATCTTCGCGGCGTCGGACAAGGCGGCATAGCTGCCGGCAGGGCCGATGATCGGACCCAGCCCGGGCCCGACATTCGCCAGCGCCGCCGCAGCACCGGAAACCGCCGTGGTGAAATCGACCCCCGTGGCACCCAGCCCGAGGGAGAGCAGCAGCAGCAAGGCAAAGAACACGAACAGATAGCTGATGACGGCCAGCATCACGTCATTGTCGACCGGCTTGCCGGCATAGCACATCGGCATGATCTGGCTTGGGCTATGGAGCCGGTTGATCTGCTGGCGCAGCGCCAGCCAGAGGATCTGGAAGCGGAAGATCTTCATGCCCCCGGTCGTGGAGCCGGTGCAGCCACCAAGGAACATCATCAGGAAGAAGGCCGTGACGGCCACCGGCGCCCAGGCCGCGTAATCTGCGCTGGCATAGCCGGTGGTGGTGACGATGGAGGTCGTGTTGAACATCACGAGGCGCGCCGCCTCAAGCACGGGCGTCCCCTGCGCCAGGATCTTCCAGGCGATCAGTATCGCCCAGATGACGATGAGCAAGGTCAGGAAGGCATGGATCTGGCTGTCGCGCAGCAAGCCCGATCCATCGCCCCGCAGCAGGCTGACATAGCGCACGAAAGGCAGCGCGCCCCCGATCATCACGACAATCAGCACCCATTCGGCGGCCGGGTTCGCATAAGCGGCGATGGAGGCATCGTTGGGCGCGTAGCCGCCTGTCGACACGCTCGTCAGCGCAATGCACAGCGCATCGAACAACGGCAGCCCGGCCACCGCCAGCGCCACCATGGTCGCAAAGGTGAACAGCGCGTAGAACCAGCCGATCCCGCGCGCGAGATCGGAGGCCCGGGGGACCACCTTGTCCGACCGGTCGGAGGATTCCGAGCG
>CAZPBH010000285.1:0-3473 GCA_964584645.1 uncultured Rhodospirillales bacterium
GTGGACGCCTACCAGGTCACGCGGCTCAACGCGCTGGGGCTCAGGCGGCTGGGCGATGTTCTGGCCCTGCCGCGTGCCGGGCTGGCCCGGCGGTTCGGGGCCTCGCTGGTCGACCGGCTGGACCGGGTGCTGGGGCGGGCCCCCGAGCCGCTCGACCCGCTGCTGCCGGAGCCGGTGCTGGAGATCCGCCGCCATCTGGTCGAGCCGCTTGTCACCCCCGAAGCCCTGGGCGAGGCGCTGACACGCATGGCCGGCGATCTGGCATCGGCGCTGGAGCAGGCGGGGCTGGGGCTGGCACGCGGGCGGCTGGTGGCGGTGCGCCTTGACGGCACCAGCCAGAGGCTGGGCTTCGGCGCGGCGCGGCCGCTGCGCGATCCGGCCCGGCTGGCCCGGCTGCTTCTCGACCGGGTCGAGCGGATCGCACCGGAACCGGGCGTTGAAACGCTGATCCTCGCGGCCGAACATGCGCCCGTCCTGACCCACCGGCAGAACGAACTGGTGCGCGGGGAAAGTGACCCCCGCGCCGAGGCGGAAGATCACCTCGCCGCCCTGCTCGACCGGCTGGAAGCCCGTCTGCCCGCCGGGGCGGTGATCCGCCCCTTCCCGTTACCGAGCCATCTGCCCGAGCGCGCGGTCGGCCATGGTGCGGCCCTGCAGGCCCCTTCGGCCGACTGGCCGGCCCGGCCGCCACGCCCGGTGCGGCTGCTGCACCGGCCGGCGCCGATCACGCTGCTGGGCCGGGCCGAAGACGATCAGGCGGCCATCCCCGCAGCCTTTCGCTGGCAAGGCAGGGTCCATCACCTGATCCATGCCGAAGGGCCGGAACGGCTGGGCGGGGAATGGTGGCGCCGACCGGAGCCGACCCGCGACTATTTCCGGGTGGAGGATCGCACCGGCAGGCGGTTCTGGATCTTCCGCCGGATCGAGGGCGATGGCCGCCCGAGCTGGTGGCTGCACGGCTTCTTTGCGTGAGGCGCCCTCAGTAATCGCGCAGCCCGATCAGCCCCATCTCGCACAGCCGGCGGCAATCGGTGGCATCGCGGCCGCGATAGTCGCTGGTCAGGATACCGTCGACCGCCATGCCCTCGAAGCGGGGATCATCGCATTCGCCATCATCGGGAAAGCCCCCGCTGTCGTCGCCGAATTCGACCCGGTCACACCGGGTCGCCGCCACCGCCTCATCGAACTGCCAGAGCTGCGCCCGGCCGCTTGCCAGCGCCTCGCGGCAATCATCGGCATCGCGCCCGGCATCATACCAGTCGACCTCGGCCGCGACACCCGGGCCCCGGAACCTGCGGTCATCACAGACGCCGTTGCGGGCATAGTCGCTTGAATTGTCGCCGAAATCGATCTCCTGAGCGAGGGCCGGGGCGATGGCCGGGCCGGGTGCAGCCAGCATCAGGACCAGGGCGACGAGCGTGAGACGGCACATGGGCGGTTCTCCCTGTCTTTCGGGGCCGAGATTAGGCACGACCGGCTGGCGGTGCCAAGCCCGAAAATGACTCGGGCCAGACTGGAACATAAAGCGAACATCTGCTAGCTTCCCGGCATGGGAGAAACAGGGTATGTCGAGCTGCAGGTCACGACCAATTTCAGCTTTCTGGAAGGGGCGAGCCATGCTCATGAGCTGGCCGACCGGGCGAAGGAGCTGGGCCATCAGGCCATCGGCATCACCGACCGGCAGAGCCTGGCGGGGGTCGTGCGCCTGCACAAGGCCGCACGGGAGGCCGGGCTCAGGCCGCTGATCGGGGCAAGGCTGGACCCCGTGGACGGCCCTTCCCTGCTCGTCTATCCCATGAACCGGGCGGCCTATGGGCGGCTCTCCCGCCTGCTCAGCCGCAGCATGGAGGATGAGACGACAGCGCGGGGCGGCTGGGCGGGCAAGGCCGAAAAGCGTCTGCGCCGGACCGACATCCACGCCATCGCCACCGATCTGATCGCCATCGTGGTGCCGCCCGAGGGGCCGCCGGATGCCGCCTTCGACAACCATCTGAAAGCCCATGCGCACATCTTCGGGGATCGCGGCTATCTGGCCGCCTCGCCGCGCTTCGACGGGCTGGATGTGCGTCGCCTCGACGATCTGGCGGGCCGCGCGCAGGCAGCCGGGCTCAGGCTGGTGGCGACCAATGACGTGCTCTACCACGATCCCGCCCGGCGGCCCTTGCAGGATGTGCTGACCTGCATCCGTGAGGGCTGCACGGTCGATACGGCCGGGTTGCGCCTCAGCCGCCATGGCGAACGGCACCTGAAGGGCGCGGACAGGATGCGCGCGCTGTTCAGGGGCCATGAACATGCCCTCGGGGCCACGGTTGAGATCGCCGGGCGGATCGGCTTCGCGCTCGACGAACTCAGCTATGAATATCCGCCCGAAATCGCCGAGGGCGCGGACCCGCAGGCGTATCTCGTCCACCTGACCCGCGAAGGCGCCAGGGCCCGCTGGCCGGGCGGGGCGCCGGCGAAGGTGCAGGCCCAGCTCGACCATGAGCTGAACCTGATCGGGGAGCTCGCCTATGCCCCCTATTTCCTGACCGTCCACGACATCGTGCGCCATGCGCGCTCCCGGGGCATCCTGTGCCAGGGCCGCGGCTCGGCCGCCAATTCGGCCGTGTGCTTCGCGCTCGGCATCACCTCGGTCGATCCGGCGAAGACGGAGGTGCTGTTCGAGCGGTTCATCTCCGCCGCGCGCAACGAGCCCCCCGATATCGACGTCGATTTCGAGCATGAACGGCGCGAGGAGGTGATCCAGTACATCTATGCGAAATACGGTCGCCACCGCGCGGCACTGGCTGCCACGGTGCAGTGCTATCGCGCGCGCGGGGCGATCCGGGAGGTCGGCAAGGCGCTGGGTCTCTCGGCCGACCTCACCGACCGGCTGGCGCGCACGGTCTGGGGCTGGAGCAAGGAGGCGCTCGACCCCGCCCATATCCGCGAACAGGGCTTCGACCCCGACGAGCCACGCCTTGCCGCCGCCCTGCATCTGGCGGGCGAGCTGATCGGCTTTCCCCGCCATCTGTCCCAGCATGTCGGCGGCTTCGTCATCGCCCGTGACCGGGTGGACGAGCTGTGCCCGGTCATCAACGCAACCATGGAAGACCGCACCACGCTGGTCTGGGACAAGGAGGATATCGAGGCGCTGGGCATGCTCAAGGTCGATTGCCTGGCACTCGGCATGCTGAGCTGCATCGCCAGGGGCTTCGAGCTGATCGCCGCCCATGACGGCCGCCGCTACAGCCTCGCCACCGTGCCGCCGGAGGACAGCGCCACCTATGACATGCTGTGCCGGGCCGACAGCATCGGCGTGTTCCAGGTCGAAAGCCGCGCCCAGATGACGATGCTGCCGCGCCTCAGGCCGCGCTGCTTCTATGACCTCGTCATCGAGGTCGCGATCGTCCGGCCCGGCCCGATCCAGGGCGATATGGTCCACCCCTATCTGCGCCGCAGGCAGGGCAAGGAGCGCGTCACCTATCCCCGCC
>CAZPBH010000286.1:0-2862 GCA_964584645.1 uncultured Rhodospirillales bacterium
CTTGAAGATCACACCCTCGAGACCTTCCAGGCGGCTGCGTTTGATCACGTGATCACGGTCGTAGTGGAACGCAGTCATCATCAGCACGGGCAGTTCCGGGAAGCGCTCGCGCACGGCCAGGAACAGCTCGTAGCCCAGGGCCAAAATCACCGCGCCGACGAACAGCCCGATGATGCCAGCACCGATGAAGCCGCCGATGGCGCCGATGAAGATGACCGGCATGGGCACCAAGGCGCCGCGGCCGAGGAGGATCGGCTTCAGCACATTGTCGATGGAGCCGACGAACAGCGTCCAGATCGCAAACAGGACCGCAGTGGTGAGGTCGGACGTGTAGAACAGATAGATCATCGCCGGCAGCAGCACCGGAAAGGCGCCGATCTGGATCACCGCCAGCAGCAGCGCCACCAGCGCCCAGAGCCCGGCCAGCGGCACCCCGGCGGCGAGCATGCCGAGCCCCGCCAGCACCGCCTGGATCAGCGCGACACCGAGAATGCCGCGAGAGACGCTGCGCACGACGTTCTCCGCCAGGCGCACGAACTTCACGCCACGGGCGCCGGCCAGCCGCCAGCCGATGGCATCGGCGGCGCGTCGGCCGATGTCGGCCTTCGCGAGCAACACGCTCGCGATCAGGATGGCCAGCACGAAGTGCAGCAGGCCCATGCCCGTGCTGGTGGCCAAATGCAGCAGCCAGCCGCCGAGGGCCTTGAATTGCGGCTCCAGGCTGCGCAGCAGGTCCTGGAGGTTGGTCGACGCATCCCGCCAAAACTCCTCCACCTGGGGACCAAGCAGGGTCCGGGGGCGCGGGAATCTTCAGATCTCCCGTCTGAAAGCCCTTGGCCAGCCACTCCGTACCCTGCACGACGGTGCCGCCGAGCAGGGCCACCGGCAGCAGCAGCACCAAGAGCGCGATGAGCACGGAAACGATGGACGCCGTCACCCGGTTTCCGCCGAGCAGCACCAGCAGCCGCCGATAGCCCGGCCAGGTGGCCACCGCGAGGATGATGCCCCAGGCGACGGGCACGAGAAAGGGCTCCATGATCCGGTAGCAGAGGAGCAACAGCGCGGCGATGAGCCCGATGCGGATGGCCGCCTCCACGGCCGGGTCCGGTTGTGCGGGCGACGTTACCGCAGGCGCCGGCAAGGGTTCGCCCGTCCGGGTCTCGGAATCGGTCATGTCGGTTGCTCCAGCTCAGCGTTGATGGGTATCGGGCCTTGGCTCATCCGGGCTCGGGCGCGCCGCCGGCGGTGACGCATGGCAACCGCAGTGCGCCACCTGGCCGTCTGCGGGCCTGTCGCGGTCGCCGGGCGCGGGCGGCACCGGATCGTAGCCCGAGTCCCCCCAGGGGTGACAGCGGCCGATGCGCCGCGCGGCCAGCCAGCCGCCGCGCACCAGCCCATGCCGGCGCAGCGCCTCCAGGGCGTAGTCCGAGCAGGTCGGCAGGAAGCGGCAGCGCGGTCCGATCAGGGGCGAAATCAGGACCTGGTAGACGCGGATGAGCAGCACGAGGGGCATGACGGCGAGTCGCCGCGCGGGCGCCGCGCGGCCCTGTTGGGCCAGCTTGGACGAGTCGGCCGAGCTGGACGGCGCGGCCCGTTCGCCGGATGTGACGGGCTCAGACACGCGGCGAGACCCCGCCCGTCCTGCCCCAAGGGGCTCGGCAGTCGCTGAAGCTGATCACATCGGGCTCCCGTCGGGCTCGGATCGGGCTCACATCGGGAAGCCGCCGGGGGGCATGCCGCCGCCGGGTCCGCCCATGCCGCCCATGCCCGGCGGCAGCCGGCCCTGCATCTGGCGCATCATCTTGGCCATGTTGCCGCCCTTCATCTTCTTCATCATCTTCTGCATCTGGGTGAACTGCTTCAGCAGCTTGTTCACGTCCTGCACCTGAGTGCCCGAGCCCATGGCAATCCGCCGCCGGCGCGAGCCCTTGATGATCTGCGGGTGGGCACGCTCCATCGGCGTCATCGAGTCGACAATGGCGACCAGTTTCACCACCTCCTTGTCATTGACCTGGCTCTTCATGTGCTCCGGCATCTGACCAGCGCCGGGGAGCTTATCGAGCAGCCCAGCCATGCCGCCCATCGAGCTCACCTGCTTGAGCTGATCGCGAAAGTCGGTGAGATCGAAGCCCTTGCCCTTCTTGATCTTTTTCGCCAGCTTCTCGGCCTTCTCGTGGTCGACCTTCTGCTGCATCTCCTCGACCAGCGAGACCACATCGCCCATGCCAAGGATGCGCGAGGCGATGCGGTCCGGATGGAAGGGCTCCAGCGCGTCGCTCTTCTCGCCAACGCCGAGGAACTTGATCGGCTTACCGGTGATCTCGCGGATCGAGAGCGCCGCACCGCCGCGCGCATCGCCATCGATCTTGGTCAGCACCACGCCGGTCAATGGCAGCGCGTCATGGAAGGCGCGCGCGGTCTTGGCCGCGTCCTGACCGGTCATGCTGTCGACCACGAACAGCGTCTCGACCGGCGTCACCGCGGCGTGCAGGTCCTTGATCTCCTGCATCATGCGCTCGTCGATCGCGAGTCGACCCGCGCTGTCGACGATCAGCACATCCTGACCCTGGCGGCGTGCCGCGTCGAGCGCCGAGCGAGCGATCTCCACCGGCTGTTGCTCTGGAGTGCTTGGGAAGAAGGTGGCGTCGACCTCGGCCGCGACCGTGCGGAGCTGATCGATGGCTGCCGGACGATAGATATCGCAGCTGACCACCATCACGCTCTTCTTCTGGCGCCCTTTGAGATAGCGCGCCAGCTTGCCGGCACTGGTGGTCTTACCTGAGCCCTGCAGACCGGCGAGCAGGATCACCGCCGGCGGCTGCTGGCGCAGATCCAGCCCCTCGTTGGACTCGCCCATGAGAC
>CAZPBH010000286.1:2872-3466 GCA_964584645.1 uncultured Rhodospirillales bacterium
GACTGATCAGCTCGTCATTGACGATCTTGATCAGCACCTGCCCAGGCGTGAGGCTCTTGGTCACCTCGGCGCCCAAGGCCTTCTCGCGAACGCGCTCGATGAAGCCGCGCACCACCGGCAAGGCGACATCGGCCTCGAGCAACGCCATGCGCACCTCGCGCAGCGTCTCCTTGATATTATCCTCGGTGAGTCGAGCCTGACCGCGCAGACCCTTCAGTACCTCACCGAAGCGATCCTGAAGATTGTCGAACATGATGCCTCTCGTTTCTTAACCTACGTCAAAGCAGTGCAATTGAGTCGCCGCAAAGCAGCGGTTGCCGCGCTGACTTACATTTGCACGCCATCCTGCTTGTGCGATGATCGCAGACTATGAACAACGTCGTCATCTCGATCGCGACCCTGATCGCCTACTTCGGCTCGGCCACGCTCATTGGCTGGCGCCTGTTCACCCATCAGCCGGACTCCAACACCGCTAAGCTGCGCGGCGTGACCCTGGGGCTCGCCTACGCTGGGCTGACGCTGCACACCTGGCTGCTCTACATCGTCATCTTCAGTCATGAATCCCTGAACCTGGCCTTCTTCAATGCCCTCTCC
>CAZPBH010000287.1:0-3436 GCA_964584645.1 uncultured Rhodospirillales bacterium
TCTGCCGCGCGACCATCTGATGGTGATGAACCACTGCGGGCGGGGCGACCAGGACATCTTCACCGTGGCCGAAGCCCTGGGGGTCGATCTGTGAACGGCACCCCAGGCGATGCCCTTGAGCCTGATCGCCTCGCTGCCCGCTTTGCCGCCCTTCGGCAGGAGGGCCGCGGCGGGCTGGTGACCTTCATCACCGCCGGCGACCCTGACCCCGCGCAAAGCTTTGAAATCCTGGCCGGTCTGCCCGAGGCCGGGGCCGACATCATCGAGCTTGGCATGCCGTTCACGGACCCGATGGCCGACGGACCCGCCATCCAGCAGGCCAACAACCGGGCGCTCAAGGCCGGGATGACGCTGGAGAAGACCCTCGCCATGGTCCGCCGGTTTCGTGAAGGTGACAAAGGCACGCCGCTGGTGCTGATGGGCTATGCCAATCCGATCCACCGCTTTGGCGTCACCCGCTTCGTGAACGCCGCGAAACAGGCCGGGGTGGACGGCCTGATCATCGTCGACCTGCCGCCCGAAGAGGACGACATCCTGTGCGTGCCGGCGCTTTCAGCCGGGCTGCACTTCATCCGGCTGGCCACCCCGACGACAGATGAGGCGCGGCTGCCCAAGGTCCTCGCCCGGGCGAGCGGGTTTCTCTACTACGTGTCCATCGCCGGGATTACCGGTGCCGCCGCTGCCGATCAGGAGGTCGTGCGCAACGCCGTCGCCCGGCTCAAGGCCCATACCGACCTGCCGGTGGCGGTGGGTTTCGGACTCAAGACGCGCGAGCAGGTCGCGGCTGTTCAGGCGATCGCCGATGCCGCCGTGGTTGGCTCGGCCATCGTCCAGAAATGCCCCGAGGGGCCCGCAGCCGCGCTCGATCTGGTGCGCGCTCTGGCGGGAAAATAGGGGCCTGCCGGCTTTCATAGGACCGATTGTCGCTCGCGCGCATCGCGGCTAGAATTCCGTGGCATGTGACTGTGGTAAGGGGATCGGGGCCATGGGACGACCCATCTTCCTGGCGATTCTGGCGGCCGTGCTGGCGCTGGCGAATGGCCCGGCTCTGGCGGACCGTCTGGTGCTGCGTTTTCCGGTTTTGAAGGGCTTCGGGGCACCGGCCCCGGCCCTTCCGCCCTGGCTGCTGACGCTCCGCACCGATTATGGGTCCTGCGACACGGGTGACGCCTATCCCCTGACCGAGGATGCCATCGATGAGCTGAACGCCACGGTCGCGGACTGGGATAACTTCGCCATGGGGATCTCCTGGGGTCCGGTCGGCACCCGCGATGAGAGCGGCTGGTGCGACGCCGCGCTCAACAGCCTCCGCGCGGTCGACAGCCTCGGCAATCCGATCGACCTCAGCGGCGGTATCCCGCCCGCATTATCGGCGCTGACGGGTGTCAGCTATCTCGCACTCTTCGACGCCGGGCTGGATGGAAGCACCGACTTCACGCCGCTCGGCGGCATGGCGGCTCTCGGCACGCTCACCCTGGCAGACAACGCTATCGACGGCTCTGTCGATCTCGGCATTCTTGGTTATCTCACCAGCCTGAGCGAATTGAACTTGCACCGCAATCAGCTGGCTGGCGCCAGCGCGCTCGACAGCCTTGCCACGCTGACCAGCCTGACCGAGCTCAACCTGCATACCAACCTGATTGGTCCCACCACCGATCTCGCCGCGCTGGGCAATCTGACGGCGCTGAGCGAGCTTAATCTGAGCAGCAACCAGCTCGATTCCGGCAATGATTTCAGTGCGTTCGTCAATCTGACAGCGTTGGAAACCCTCCGCCTCGACGGGAACCTCTTTGCCGAACAGATGGGCGAGGACGCCCCGGCTCTGTGTTCGGTCCTGAAGGGTTTGCGGACCGCGAACGCCTCGTTCAACGTCTACGACACGGCCCAGGCAACCGGCAACATTGATGGGCTTTGCGACTGGACCGGTGTGCCCAATGGCCTACCTGCCAGCGCCGGAAGTGGCGATAGCTGATCGCGGCTTCCCGCCTCGCCTCTGATCTCGGGCTCTAGAACTTGCGTTCGACGCGGATGAGGGTGAGGAGGTCGGGATCGGCGCCGGCGACGTGGTTGGGCTCGTGGCGGAGCATGATGCCGGTCGCAAGCCGGATGCCCTCCCCGATCGGACGCTGATAGCCGGCCTCGAGGTTCAGCTCCCGGCCCGTCGGCGCAAGGTCGATCGCCACCGGATCGAGGTCCAGCGTCTTGTCCGGGCGCACCCCGGTCGGCAGCAGCAGCGACAGGCCGCCCGAGCCCGCCCGCAGCGGCTGGTTCAGCGTCACCCGGAAGATATCCTCATCCATCGCCACACCGGCCCGCTCCACCCCGAGGCTGAACGCGCCCGAGCGGATCGTCTCCACCCCCGCGATCAGGCTCGCCGCCGCAGGCCCCGGCACGCTCCAGCCGGCATAGTACGAGCCCAGAATCCGGGTGCGCCCATCCACCTCATGGGCCGCCGTCACACCCACAAAACTCGTCGGCACATCCCGGTCGAGCGCGAAGGCCCCGTCAAAACGGCTGCCGAGCAGGCTGCCCTCCTCCACCAGCACACCGCCCTGAACCGCGACATCCGTGCGGCCCGGCGAGGGCAGGCGCCATTCCGCCAGAGCCCCGACGCCATCAACGCTCTCAATGCCATCCTCGGCCTCGGCCATCCCGGTGAAGCCACCCACCGTCACGGAACCGAAACCGCCCAGATCAAAGGCCGAGGCCAGACCCACGCCCTGCTCCGCCAGCCCCAGATAGGGATTGGCAAAGGCTTGGCCGAACAGATGATCACCCTCGGCCAGGCCCAGACGGCCCTCTGCATGCAGACCAAAGGCATGATGCAGGCTCACATTCAGCGTGCCGGCCAGCACCACATCCTCGCCCAGCTGCTGCAGCGCCATGCCCTCACCGTCCACCGCATCGCGCGCCTCCGGGCCGTCCCACAGATGCGGATCATCCGTGCCCCGCAGCGTGTAGCGCGCCGCGAAGCCGGCACCATTGTCCACCCGCACCATCCGACCGGCACGCCCGAAACGATCCAGCATCCGGTCCAGATCGACATTCTCCCGCCCATCAAGGGCCAGCGCATCAAAGCCGACCAGGAAGGTCCCGGCGAACGCGTCGACCACGCTCAGCTCACGCCCCGCAAAGGCCGTGGCCGCCTCAGCCCCGAAGGCCGAGGCCAGCTGCATGCGCGAGCCCGAAAGCGCCACACGCTCGCCCGTGCTCGTCGTCCCCACCGCCACCGCAAGCTCGCCCATCGGACGCGTCGCCCGCTCCAGGTTCAACAGACCGCGGCCATAGATCGGATCCGTCCCCGACGCCCCGATATCGCTCGCCGACGAGAGCAGCCGCTCCACAACCTCCGAGCCCGACATCGAGGGAAAGAGCTGCAACAGCAACGCCGCAGCCCCGGACACATGCGGCGCCGCAAAACTCGTGCCGGAGACGA
>CAZPBH010000288.1:0-3433 GCA_964584645.1 uncultured Rhodospirillales bacterium
CTCACTGGCGGGAGCAGGCTCAGAAGGGTGCCCGTCAGCAGCGCGCCCACCGCCCCGCCGAGATGCGCGGCCGCCATCTCCCGGCCGATGGCCGGCACCTGCACGAAGCCGATGGCCGCCAGCGGCAGGCAGGCGAGCAGACATGTCACACGCACGCTAAAGCCCGGTACCCCCCGCTCGGTCAGCAACCGATGACCCCAGAACGCCAGCACCGGCGGCAGCAGCAGGGCGGCAGCACCCAGCGTCTGCAGCAGCAGGTCGGCCACATAGGCCCCCGGCACGCCCAGCCAGTTCGCGACCTCACCCGAGGCGGTGGCCACATTCAGGCTCGGGTCACCCGGCGCATAGGTCAGAAGCGCAATGGCGAGCACGGCCGCGATCGCCTGAAGCATCAGGCCGAGCGTCCAGGTGCCAAGACGCGCCAGCGCGGCGGCCATGCCGGCGGGCAGAAGCGGGGTTCGTTCGGGCGTGGCGATGCTGGTGTCGACCATGATGTTTACGCCGCCTCCTGTTGCGCCAGAACGCCGGTCATCCGGGTCATGGCTTCGGTGATCGTGTCGATATCATGAACCAGCGCCACACGGATATGGCCGGCCCCGGGATTGGGCTGCCCGCGGCCGAGATAGGCCCCGGGGAGCACGCGCAGCCCCGCCTCGCGCCAAAGCAGCCGGGCTGCCGCCTCGCCATCGCCAACCTCGAGCCAGGCGAAGAAACCGCCATCGGGCGCCGGTGAGGTGAAGCGCGCACCCAGGGCGGCGCGGGCCGCCTGAAAGCCCTCGGCATTGGCCTGGCGATTGGCGGCCGCATGGGCGTCATCCTCCCACAGCGCCGTGGCCGCGTGCAGCACCGGCAGGGGCGAGCTGGCGCCAGCATAGCTGCGTAGTTTGGCCAGGGCCGCAATGAGGGCGGCGTCGCCGGCCATGAAGCCCGAGCGCAAGCCCGCCGCGTTGGAGCGCTTGGACAAGGAATGGAAGGTCAGCAGCTGATCCACCCCGCCCCCGAGCGCCACCGCTGCCTGCAGCGCGCCCGCGCAGGGCGCCTCCAGCCAGAGCTCGGTATAGCATTCGTCAACGATCAGCGTGACATCGTGGGCGCGCGCCAGATCGAGGGCATGAGCCAGATAATCGAGGCTGGCCGCCGCACCCTGCGGATTGGCCGGGCTGCACAGCACCATGGCCCCGGCCCGGTCGAGGGTGGTGCGGTCGAGTGCGGCGAGATCCGGCAGATAGCCGGTTTCCGCCGTCGCCGGCATCAGCACCACTTCGGCCCCCGCCATCCGTGCGGCACCTTCATAGACCGCATAGCCGGGATCAGGCAGCAGGGCCAGCGGCGCCCGGTCGGCATCCCGCCCGCCAAGGCAGAGGTCGATGGCCATGAACAGCGCCTCGCGCGTGCCCGAGCAGGGCAGGATCATGGTCTCCGGATCGATCAGGGTGCCCGGCAGATCGAACCGTCGCATCAGCCAGCCGGCGGCCGCGGCCCGGAATTCGGGCGTGCCGGCAAGCGGCGGGTAGCGCCGCCAGAGATCGGCCGGCGCCTCGCGCAGCGTGCGGGTCAGCAGATCCGGCGGCGGCCGCTGGGGCTCGCCGATGGCGAGGTCGATCACCGCCCGGTCATCCGGCGGCAACACGCCGTCCAGCAGCGCGCGCAAGCGCTGGAAGGGGTAGGGCGGCAGATCGGCAAGCTGCGCCGGCAGCATGGGGCTCCCTCCGGCCTGGCGAATCGGATGGCACGACGTTAGGCGGGAGGGCTGATTCCTGTCCAGCGGACGCACATGGTGCGTAGGATGAAAAGCCCGTCGGGTAAGGAGTCTAGGCCCTGGCGCTCACATCATCTTGCAAGCGACCCGGCGTCCAGCCTCCCATATCTTGAGACTGTGGCCGCGGCGCCACAGCGGCGCAGAGGCTTGTGCCGGCCCCGCAGCTTGACAGCCTCAGCCCTCCGGCCAACCATCGAAACGTCCTGCCCCCTCCCCTTGGCAAGCAGAGGTAGCCCATCATGGCCGGCCGCTATGACGACCAGAACATCTTCGCGAAGATCCTGCGCGGCGAGATTCCCTCGAACAAGGTCCATGAGGACGAGCACGTTCTGGCCTTTCACGACATCAACCCGCAGGCGCCGACCCATGTGCTGGTGATCCCGAAGGGCGCCTATGTCGATCTCGACCAGATGACCGCCGAGGCCGGGCCCGAGGAGGTCGGGCGCCTGTTCCGGGCCGTGGGCGAGGTTGCGCGCAAGCTGGGGCTTGTCGAGGGCGGCTATCGCATTCTGGTCAATTGCGGGGCCAACGCCCATCAGGAAGTGCCCCATCTGCACGTCCATATCTTCGGGGGCGGGAAACTCGGACCGATGCTGAGCCGGACCGGCTGAGCCGAAGACACGCGAAAGGCCCGGTCAACTTGGTCACGCGCTGCCATTCGCTGGCCTTTCAGGGGGTCGCGACCCTGGAGGTCGACATCCAGGTGCAGATCGCCGGCGGGTCGGGCGGGATCATGATCGTCGGCCTGCCCGACAAGGCCGTCGCGGAAAGTCGCGAACGGGTGCGCGGCGCCCTGCATGCGCTTGGCATCGCCCTGCCGCCCAAGCGGATCGCGGTCAATCTGGCGCCGGCCGACCTGCTCAAGGAGGGCGCCCATTTCGACCTGCCGATCGCGCTGGGCGTCCTCGGCGCGCTCGACGTCATCGATGCCGAAACGCTGGCCAGTCATCTGGCATTGGGGGCGCTTGCGCTCGATGGACGGATCGATGCGGTGGCGGGCGTCCTGCCGGCGGCCGTGGCGGCCATGCAGGCCGAGAAGGGTCTGATCTGCCCCGCCGCCAACGGCGCGGAAGCCGCCTGGGCGGGCGAGCTGCCGATCATCGCCGCCCCCGATCTGATGGCGCTGATCGAGCATTGCCGGGGCCGTCGGTTGCTGCCGACACCCGAGCCCGGGCCGGTGCTGCGCGGGGGCGGCGAGGGGAGCCTCCCCGACCTTGCCGATGTGAAGGGCCAGGAAACCGCGCGCCGGGCGCTGGAGATCGCTGCGGCCGGCGGCCACAACCTGCTGATGATCGGCCCGCCCGGCTCGGGCAAGTCGATGCTGGCGCGCCGGCTGCCAGGCATCCTGCCCGAGCTGAGCCCGGCGGAGGCGCTGGAGGTCTCCATGATCCACTCGGTCGCCGGGCTGATCGAGGAAGGCGGCCTGATGCGCAGCCGACCCTATCGTGACCCGCATCATTCGGCCTCGCTCGCGGCCCTGATCGGCGGCGGGCTGCGGGCACGGCCGGGCGAGGTCAGCCTGGCCCACAAGGGGGTCCTGTTCCTCGACGAGCTGCCCGAATTCCAGCGCCCGGCCCTGGAGGCCCTGCGCCAGCCGCTGGAAACCGGCCGTGCGGTGGTGGCCCGGGCCAACCATCATGTGAGCTACCCGGCCGAGCTGCAGCTCGTGGCGGC
>CAZPBH010000289.1:0-3430 GCA_964584645.1 uncultured Rhodospirillales bacterium
GGCGAATTTCCGCATCGCGATCAACGGGGTGGAGCAGATGATGATCGACGGCAGGCTTTATGTCGTCACCCGCGCCGGCCCGCAGGTTTTCGTCATGGATGTCGCCAGGATGAGCCAGCAGATGGGGGAGTTGCGCCGCGGCTTTCAGCTGTCGCCCGAAGCCGACACGCCGGATCTGGCCCCGCAGGGTCAGTCCCTGCCGCCGGAGCCGGCGCAGGGCTGGGAGCTGAAGCCGACCGGGGAGAGCGAAAGTATCGCCGGGGTGGAGGGTGAGATTTACCTGTTCACCGGAACTGACGGTTTCGTCACCGAACTCGTGCTGACCGACCATCCGGGGGTGGTAGCGGCCACAGAGGCGATGGCCGCTGCCGGGCGGGCCATGGCCGATGGCCTGCGCCAGTCGGGGGGTCTGGGGGGAGCGCTCACCCAGCTGCCGATGAACCCCGCCGTCGGATCGGCCAACCTGCCGGATTTCTCCGACATGCTGGGCGGCGAGGTAGCGCTGCTGCGCTTTGGCGATGATTTCCGGCTGATCGACTATCGCGAACAGCCGCTCCCGGAGGCCGTGCTGACCCTGCCAGCGGCCCCGATCGACCTGCCGGGAGCCCGCTGAGCGCTGGAGGATGGCGCGCCCCCTCTTCGGGACACGCCATCAGCGCCTTGGCCGGCTTCAGCCGACGATGTTGTAGCCCTGATCGATATAGATCAGCGAGCCGGTCGCCCCGTCGGCAGCGTCGGTTGCAAGGAACGCGGCATAGGCACCGACCTGGTCGATGGTCACCAGCTTGTGGCTCGGCGCCCGTTCGGCCGCCTTGGCCAGCAGTTCGTCGAAATGGTCGATGCCCGAGGCAGCGCGGGTCTTCAGGGGTCCCGGCGACAGCGCGTGCACACGGATGTTCTTGTCCCCCATTTCAGCGGCCAGATAGCGCGCCGTGCTCTCCAGCGCCGCCTTGACGGGCCCCATGACGTTGTAGTGGTCGACCACCTTGTCCGCACCGTAGTAGCTGAGGGTCAGCATGGCCCCACCCTCGGTCATCAGCGGCTCCGCCAGCCGGGCCATGCGGATGAAGGAATGGCAGGAGATGTCCATCGCGGTCAGGAACCCGTCGCGCGAGCAATCGACGACGCGCCCGTGCAGATCGTCCATCGGGGCGAAGGCGATGGCATGGAGCAGGAAGTCGAGCCGACCCCATTGTTTCTCGATCTCGGCATAGACGGCTTCGAGCGAGCCCGGCGTCTGCACATCGCATTGCATGAAGATCGGCGCCTCGAATTCCTGCGCCAGCGGCTCGACATAGGGCCGGGCCTTCTCGTTCAGATAGGTGATCGCCAGATCGGCGCCGAGCGCGCGAAAATGCTGCGCGCAGCCATAGGCGATGGAGTGCTTGTTGGCGATCCCGATGACGAGCCCGCGCTTTCCCTTCAGGGTGATCGGCTGCATACTTCCCCCAATTCCTCGCTATAGGCGGCCCCAGCCCCGTGCTGCGCCGCAGCATATGGATCACCCTAGCGGAGCGCAGGCGATGCGGCAACGCCCCCTCGATATTCCGGCACGGGCCGACAGATGGCGCCGGGCGCGGGTCGGACTTTTTCTCGCACTTTGTGCATGCTGGTCGATGGTCGCGGCTGAAGGCGCGGTGGCACAGGATGGCGCTCCGGTCTTTGCGCTCGAAGGGACGGCGCTCGAAGGTCCGCAGGAGGGCCCGGTGATCGCGGTGCTCGACACCCTCGACCTGAACGCGCGTGTGCCGGGCAGCCTGCTGGCCACCGCAACGACCATCACCGGCAGTGTGGAGGCCGAGGGTATGGTGATCCTCGGCGCCGGCCAGGTGACCCTGCAGACGGTCCGGGCGCCGCTGATCGTGATCTCGGGGGCAGATATCCGCATCGACGGCGTTGTCGAGGGCGATGTCATCGCCATCGGCGGGCAGCTGACCCAGACCATGAACGCCATCATTCGAGGTGATCTGACGGTGATGACCCTGAGCGCAACCCTGTTCGGCGAGGTCACCGGCACGGTGCGCGCGGCCACGGGCACCTTGCGGCATACCGGCAACATCGGTGGGGACCTGATCTATGCGGCAGGCTCGGCGACATCGGGCGCGATGGCCGAGGTGGCGGGCGAGGTCGTCTCGGCCGATGGCGACACACCGCATCTGGCGGATTCGGTGACGGGTGCGGCAACGCCCGAGACCGAGCTCACCACACTGGAGCTGATGAATGATCTCGCTCGCCAGATCCAGCCCCTGCAGCTCGCCATCCTGCTTCTTGGCCATCTCGTCCTGGGTCTGCTGCTGATCTGGCGGGCGCCGGCCTTCACCCTTGCGGCTGTCGCGCGGGCCCGCCATCGCTGGTGGTCGTCGCTGGGCTGGACCGTTGCCACCCTGGCCGGCGTGGCGGTTGCGGCGGCTGTGCTCGCGCTCAGCTGGATCGGCATTGCCTTCGCCATCGCCCTCGTCGCGCTGCTGCCGGTGCTGTTCCAGATCGGCTGGACGATCGGCATGATGCGCTGGGGCGAAAGCCTCAGCCGGCGCCTGCCGGCCATCCCCGGTCTTGGTCCCCGCCGGCGGCGTGCGGTCGGTTTCGCTCTGGCATGCGCGGTTTTCGCCCTCACCTTCTGGGCGTTGCCGCTGGCGCTGGTGATCTCGATTGCCCTGTTCACGCTGGGTCTCGGCGCGTTTGCAAGGACGCTTGCCGAGGGTCCGGTGGCATGGCGCGCCGGTGCTGCCGCCCAACCGGCCTGAGGCCCGAGGGCATAACCCCTTCCGCATCGCCTCAGGGAAATGCCATTCATGCGCCTTGCCTCGCTCCTGATCCCCTCGCTCGCATGTGCCCTGCTGGCGGTTCCCGTCGGTGCCCAGGACGCGGCCACCGGTCGGGCCTCGCCCGAGGCCGCGACCGAAACCACCGCCGCCGAGCGCGGCGTGCGCGAGGCCCGTCGTCATCTGATCGTCGCTGCCCATCCCGAAGCCGCACGGGCGGGTGCGGCCATGCTGGAGAGGGGCGGTTCGGCCGTGGATGCGGCGATTGCGGCCCAGCTGGTCCTGACCCTGGTCGAGCCGCAGAGTTCCGGGATCGGCGGCGGTGCCTTCATCGTCCATTACGATGCACAAAGCGGTGCGGTGACGACGCTGGACGGCCGGGAGATGGCCCCGGCCGGCACCCGGCCCGACATGTTCCTGAACGACGAGGGGGAGCCCCTCTCCTTCTTCGAGGCTGTGGTTTCCGGTCGTTCGGTTGGCGTCCCGGGCGTGCCGGCGCTGCTGGCCGAGGCCCATGCCCGCCATGGAAAGCTCGACTGGGAAGTGCTGTTCGAGCCCGCCATCGCGCTGGCCGATGAAGGCTTCACGGTCACGAACCGGCTGGTCCAGCTGCTGGGATTCTTCGGCGCTCGGGGCTTCGGGTCCCCCGCGACCGAGGCCTATTTCAA
>CAZPBH010000290.1:0-3426 GCA_964584645.1 uncultured Rhodospirillales bacterium
CCTGGACCCACCTCGAGCGCCAGCGCGGCGGTATCGGCTTCATGGGCGGGCCGGGGGAATCGCAGCTGGAAATCGACCGGCGTCTGCTCTCTGACCGGATCGCGCGGCTGAAGCGCGAGCTGGAGCAGCTGACCCGGACGAGGCGATTGCATCGCGCCAAGCGGGCCAAGGTGCCGTACCCCATCGTCGCTCTGGTCGGTTATACCAATGCCGGGAAGTCGACGCTGTTCAACCGGCTCTGCGATGAGGGTGTGTTTGCCGAGGATCTGCTGTTCGCCACCCTCGATCCGACGGTGCGGGCTGTTGATCTCGACGGGGCGCTGCGCGTGATGCTGAGCGATACGGTCGGGTTCATCTCCGACCTGCCCACCCAGCTGATCGCCGCCTTCCGGGCGACGCTGGAGGAGGTGCTGGAGGCCGATGTGATCGTGCATGTCCGCGACGCCTCGCATCCCGACAGCGAAGCGCAGGCGGCCGATGTCGCTCAGGTACTGGCCGAGCTCGGGATCGATGCCGAGGATGCCCGTCCGCGGATCACGGTGATGAACAAGCTTGATCGGCTGTCGCTGGAGGATCAGGCGCTGCTGGCGGGTCGGGCCCGGCGCGATCCGCGGCTGGTGGCGATGTCGGCCATGACGGGTGAGGGCATGGATCGGCTGAAATCGGCCCTGATGGCGGCCCTGCGCGCAAGCCGACGAGCCTATTTCCTGGAACTGCCCTATCGCGATGGTGCCGCACGGGCCTGGCTGGCGGCACGGCGGGCCATCCTCTCCGAGACGGCCGATGAGACGGGCGGGGCGGCTCGCCTTGTGGTCGAGCTGGGCGAGGAGGAGGTGCAGCGTTTCAGCCACCGCTTCGCCTATCAGCTGGTGGCGCAGACCGACGACAGCCCCGCGGCCGCGCTGGCATGAGCGCTGCCCTGCTTCCCTGTTCGGTCGAGGCGGTCAGCGCGCTGATGCGCGAAGTGGGGGAGGAGATCCTGCTGCCCCGTTTCGGTGCCCTGCAGGATGGCGATATCGATCGCAAGCAGGGCGGTGAGATCGTGACGATCTGTGACCGCCATGCCGAAGCGGCGCTGGAGGCGGGGCTGGGCAAGCTCTGCCCGGAGGCGCTGTTTGTCGGTGAAGAGGGAACGGCGGCCGACCGCTCCAGGCTCGACGCGCTGGCCGGCGAGGGGCCGATCTGGATCATCGATCCGCTGGACGGGACCCAGAACTTCACCGAGGGCAAGCCGGAATTCTGCATCATCATCGCCTATCGCCGCGCCGGGGCCACGCTGGCCGGCTGGATCCACGAGCCTCTTGCGGGCACCACGCTGAGCGCGGTCGTGGGCGAGGGAGCCTGGGACGAGGGACGGCCCGCACGGGTCGCCGAAACGCGGGCACCGACAGCCATGCGGGGCTATCTGTCAGGACGCCTGCATGACGGCCAGACACGCCGCCAGGCCTTCGAGCGGGCGCAAGGCTTTGCCGAAATCAGGGGGCTCAGCTGTGCCGGCCTCGGCTATACTGCGCTCGCCCGCGGGGAGGTGGATTTCCTGGCAGGCCGGGTCACCAAGCCCTGGGACCATGCCGCCGGCGCCCTGATCGTCACCGAAGCCGGTGGCCATGTCGCCCGTGTGGACGGGACGGGCTACGTTCCCGATGCGCTGGGACCGGCCCTGCTGGCCGCCTCCTCCCAAGGCACCTGGCAAACGGTCCGCGACCACATGATGGCCCCGGAGCCGGCAGGATCCCGACCCTGAACAGCCGAGGAGCAGGCCCTTGAGCAACGCGCCGACACAGAAGCTGCGGCTTGCCTTTCTGGGGCTTGGGGTCATGGGGGCTCCGATGGCACGCCATCTTGCTGCCGCCGGCCATGATGTGACCGTCTATAACCGGACCGAGGCGCGGGCGCGGGCCTGGGTGGAGGCGCATAGAGGGCGTTGTGCCCCGACCCCGGCCGAGGCGGCCGAAGGGGCTGCGATCATCCTCGCCTGTGTGGGGGGCGATGCTGATGTCGAGGAGATCACGCTTGGGCCTCAAGGATGTTTCGCCGCCATGGCGACGGGCACCCTGTTCGTTGACCATACCACCGCCTCGGCCGAGATGGCCCGCCGCCTGTGGGGCGAGGGCCGGGAACGCGGGATCGGCGTGCTGGACGCGCCTGTGTCCGGCGGGCAGGCCGGTGCCGAAAACGGCAGGCTGACGATCATGGTGGGGGGCGAGGCGGCCGATGTCGCGCGCGCGGAGCCGGTGCTTTCTCTCTATGGCCAGAAAATCAGCCATATGGGACCGCCCGGCCATGGCCAGCTGACCAAGATGGTCAACCAGATTGCCATTGCCGGGCTGGTGCAGGGCCTGGCCGAGGCTCTCGCCTTCGCGCAGCATGCCGGACTCGATGGCGCGCTGGTGCTGGAGACGATCGGGAAGGGAGCCGCCCAGAGCTGGCAGATGGACAATCGCGGCCAGACCATGCTGGACGGCCAGTATGATTTCGGCTTTGCGGTCGACTGGATGCGCAAGGATCTGGGGTTCTGTCTGGCCGAGGCCCGACGCAGCGGAGCCCGATTGCCCGTTACCGCGCTCGTCGATCAGTTCTATGGCGAGGTGCAGGCACTGGGTGGCGGTCGGCTCGACACCTCCAGCCTGATGACCCTGCTGTCAGGGCACAACGCCGGTGCTCAAGGTCGGGGGTTTCAGGATGAGGGGTCGGGCGGCGAGGGATCGTGAGCCTTCGCCTGCTGCCAGAGGTCTTCCATTTCCTCGAGCGAGGCCTGTTTGGGTGTTTTTCCAGCCTTGGCAAGCTCTTGCTCGATCCACCTGAAACGACGCTCGAACTTGGTGTTGGTGCGGCGCAGGGCCGCTTCCGGGTCGTGATCCAGATGGCGGGCAAGGTTGACCAGCGCGAAGATCAGGTCCCCAAGCTCGTCTTCCTGCGCGGTGCGTCGGCCATCGAGGATCTCGCTGCGCAGCTCGCCTATCTCTTCCTCGATCTTGTCGAGGATCGGCAGCGCGGCGTCCCAGTCAAAGCCGACCCGGGCCGCGCGTTTCTGGAGCTTGAGGGCGCGGAGCAGGGCCGGCAGCCCCCGGGCCACATCATCGAGAACTGAGGGGAGCCGGCCTTCGGCCTCGGCCTTGCGCCGGCGTTCTTCCTCCTTGCGGCTCTCCCACAGGCCGACGACCGCGTCGGCTTCCTCGAGTTCCATCCCGGCAAAGACATGAGGATGACGGCTGATCATCTTCTCCGCGACGGCAGCAGCCACATCATCGAAGGCAAAGAACCCGCGTTCCTCGGCCATGCGAGCGTGAAAGACGACCTGGAAGAGCAGATCGCCCAATTCGCCCCTGAGCTCGTCCCAGGCCTCGCGCTCGATGACGTCGGCGACCTCATGGGCTTCCTCGATCGTGTAGGGCGCGATCGTTGCGAAGTCCTGCTTCAGGTCCC
>CAZPBH010000291.1:0-3401 GCA_964584645.1 uncultured Rhodospirillales bacterium
AGAAGGCTCACGAGAGGAGAGCGCCGCAAGGGGTGAGAGTGCCGGAGGCGGACAGGCGCCCGCCGCGTCGCCAGCTTATGGTCAGCCCACCTTGGCGATGCGGCTGGTCACCCGGCTCGATGGCGCCCCGCTTGACGGGCTGAAGCTGCTGGCCGCCCTGCTGATGGTGGTCGACCATGCCGGATATCTCGTGGCGCCGGAGATGCAGCCGACCTCGATCCTCATCTCGCGCTGCGTGTTTCCGGCCTTCTGTCTCGTCATGGCGCTGCATCTGGCGCGCGGTGTCACGACGACCCGCTATCTGGCGAACCTGACGCTGGTCGGGCTGGCGAGCCAGCCGATCTATGCCCTCAGCCTCGGCGAATTCTATCCCGGCGGCCACATCAACGTGATCGTGACGCTGGCGCTTGGCCTGGCCGTTGCGGTCGCGCTGCATCGGGCTTCGCGGTTGCTGGTGCTGGGCTTTGCGGTGGCGATGATCGGGCTGCGTCTCGTGATGGCAGAGGCACTGCCGGTCGATTTCGGCTTTGCCGGGGTGGTGCTGCCCCTGCTGCTCCTGCGCGCCATTGAAGGCGACCGGATCGCGGCCCTGCTTGCGGTGGTGGCGATGGGGGCCGGCAATGTGGTTCTCAGCGGGCCGGCCTATCTGGCCAATGATCTCGTCTTTCTGGCGATCATGGCCGCAGCGGGCGCGCTGGGATTGGTGCTGCTGGTGAAGCTGGTCGAGATCGCGCTGGCCAACCGGCCGCGCTTTCTGCCCGGCTGGGCGTTCTATCTGTTCTACCCGGCCCATCTCGCCGCCCTGGCGATCCTCGGGGGTCATTGGGGCCTGGATTGAGGGGCGGCTCAGGGGCGGGCGCCGGATCCCCTGACCCGGCGCCCGCATGTGCGGCTCAGGCGCTCATCGCCGCCGGGGCCGTCTTTTCCCGCTTGATGAACAGCTTGTTGAGGGCGTGGATGTAGGCGCGCGCGCTTGCCACCAGCGTATCGGTATCGGCGCCCGCACCGTTGACGGTCCGGCCGTTTTCTTCCAGCCGCACGGTCACCTCGGCCTGGGCATCGGTCCCCTGGGTAACGGCATGGACCTGATAGAGCTGCAGATTGGCCTCATGCGGGACGAGCTGCTTGATGGCGTTGAAGGTGGCGTCCACCGGGCCGTCGCCGGTCGCGGTCACCTCGCCGATCCGGCCGTCGATGACCAGCTCCAGCGTTGCCTGCTGCGGGCCCTTCGAGCCGGCCACGACCTGCAGGGATTCGAAGCGGATGCGGTCATCGCCGCGCGCCAGCTCGTCATCGACGAGCGCGATCAGGTCCTCGTCATAGATCTCGCGCTTCTTGTCGGCCAGTTCCTTGAACCGGGCGAAGGCCTCCTTGAGCTCCTCATCCTCCAGCCGATAGCCCAGCGCCTCCAGCTTGTTGCGGAAGGCATGGCGGCCCGAGAGCTTGCCCAGAACGAGCTTGGAGGTGGCCAGCCCCACACTCTCCGGGGTCATGATCTCATAGGTCTGGGCGTCCTTCAGCACGCCATCCTGATGGATGCCGCTTTCATGGGCGAAGGCGTTGGCGCCGACGATGGCCTTGTTGGGCTGCACGTGAAAGCCGGTGACCGACTGCACCGTGCGGCTGGCGCGCATGATCTGGGTGGTGTCCACCCCGGTGGTGTAGGGCATCACATCTTGGCGGGTGCGCAGCGCCATGACGATCTCTTCCAGCGAGGCATTGCCGGCGCGCTCGCCGATCCCGTTGATCGTGCATTCGACCTGCCGTGCGCCGGCCTTGACGCCAGCCAGGCTGTTGGCGACGGCGAGGCCCAGATCATTGTGGCAGTGGACGGAGAAGATCGCCTTGTCGCTGTTCGGCACCTTCTCGATCACGGTGCGGATCCGCTGGCCGAACTCCTCCGGCTCGGCATAGCCGACCGTGTCGGGCAGGTTGATGGTCGTCGCCCCGGAGCGGATCGCCAGCTCCACGCAGCGGCACAGGAAGTCGATGTCGGAGCGGGTGGCGTCCTCGGCCGACCATTCGACATCCTCCACCAGGCTGCGGGCGAGGCTGACCGAGCGGCCGACGGCATCCAGCACCGCGTTCTCGCCCATGTTCAGCTTGACCTTCATGTGCAGGGGGCTGGTCGCGATAAAGGTATGGATGCGTCCGCGCCGGGCGTTGCGCACGGCCTCCCCGGCACGGCGGATATCGGCTTCGGCCGCCCGGGCCAGACCGGCCACGGTGGCGTTCTTCACGATCCCGGCGATCCGGCTGACGGCCTCGAAATCGCCATTGGAGGCAATCGGAAAGCCGGCCTCGATCACGTCGACGCCCAGCTGGTCCAGCACCTCGGCCACGCGCAGCTTCTCGTCGAGGTTCATCGCCGCGCCCGGCGACTGCTCGCCATCGCGAAGCGTGGTATCGAAGATGATCAGCCGGTTGGCATCCGCACCGGTCTTGGCGGCGGCCGAGCGGGCCTGATCGGAATTGTCGGGTGTTTCGGTCATGCGGTCGGGCGTGGTCGTCATTTTCAGGGTTTCCTGATCTGTGCCTGTCCTGCCTAGCCGATCGGGGGTGTCCTTGTCACCCTGAGGGTCATGCCGTGGGCGCTGTAGATCGCGGGCAGGCGGGGGCAGATTGCAATCCTGGGGTCGGTTGAAGCGGGGCGGGGCCGCCCCATCCCGCCGGTCGGGCGGGTCCCCCGGGCGGCTGTTGCGCCCGGATCCTCAAGCAGATCGGTCAGGCGCGAACGGCGGCAGCCCGGGGGCCGGTAAGCCCCAGGATAAGGATAAGGCCGGTCAGCAGGCCCTGCGCAGCGCGGTTCGCGTTCATGACACTCAACATTGGCACCTTTGCCCGCCGGCGACAAGCCTCCCGGATGATGGCTTGCCAGCTGCGGCGCCGGCTCCTACTCTGGGCGCCAGCCAGGGGGGACAGGGCGCATGACGATCATCGACCAGCCGGTCAGCGAGTTGATCCGCAATGAACGCGGGGCATGGCTTCTGACCCTGCCGGCTTTGGACAGCCCGCCGGGCGACGACGCCGCCCTCGTCATCGATCCGGCGCACCGCACAGCCCTGCTGCAGCGTGGCGACATGCGTGTCCGTCTGCCGGGCCTGCACGGACCGGCGGTGCGCGAGCTAGCAAGGGCCGGCACCCTTCTGATCGCTGAATACTTTCTCGACGACGATCAGGGCCGGATCGCCTGGAGCTATGAGGCGGTGATCGGCGCGGGAGACGTCGCATGAGCCTTGAACAGGCAGCGGTGCTCGGCGGCCCGCATGAGGCCGTCGGCCGGTTCTTCGAGGGCTCGGAAAAGCTCGATGTCCATCGCAGCGAGGGGGCAGCGAAATCCAGCCCCTTGAGTCTCGGCATGGGTGCGGTAGTAGCGGCAATGGCCAGCAACGTGCCGTTCC
>CAZPBH010000292.1:0-3395 GCA_964584645.1 uncultured Rhodospirillales bacterium
GGCCTCGGCCGCTTCGGCATCGCCATCGGCGAACAGCGTCAGGATCTGGCGCATCTCTGCCAGGGTCACGGCGGGTTGGGGGCCGGATCGGCCCGGCTCGGCGTCGTCGCGGCGGTTATCGTCGGGAGGGTCGTTCGGGGGCATGGGCGGGTTATGGCAGTTGTGTCCAAAGCCGCCAAGTCTTCGCGACAATTCGTGTTAAGGCTCCGCAGGATCGCGCGAGATCGATTCGCGGCGGCAAAGGGAGATCGACCATGATGATGATGCGTCGGAAGCTTGTGATGCTGGTGGGGGCGATTGCCATGACATGGGCGATGGCGGGGCCGGCCGCCGCCATCGAGGAACAGCAGGAGCTGATCGACCGGGCCGAGATCGCCGCGCGCTCGCTGCTGGGCGATGAGGCCAATGATGCCTTCCGCCGGCTGGTGGCACGGGCGCAGGCCGTGCTGATCGTGCCAAGGCTGATCAAGGGCGGGTTCTTTCTGGGCGGGGAGGGCGGCACCGGCGTGCTGCTGAAACGCCAGGACGACGGCAGCTGGTCGGATCCGGCCTTCTATGCGCTTGGCGGGGCTTCGCTCGGCATCCAGTTCGGCGCGCAGACGCAGGAGCTGATCCTGGCCGTGATGACCGAGCGCGGCGTCGACGCACTTGTCGAACGGCGCTTCCGGCTCGGCGGTGATGCCGGGATCGCGGTCGGGACCGTCGGACAGGGCGCGGAGGCGGCCACGGGGCTCGACCTGCAGGCGGACATGTATGCGCTGTCGAACGTTACCGGGCTGTTCGGCGGGGCCGCGCTGGAGGGCTCCATCGTCAAGTTCCGCGATGCGTGGAACGGGGTCTATTACGGCACCGACGCGAGCCCGTCATCCATCCTCAACGCGCCAGGCAGCCGCGCCGGTACGGGCGCGCTGCGGCGCACCCTCTCGGTTTACGCATCCCCGGCCCGCTGAGGCAGGACGTCGACGGGAGGTGCTGCACGCCCCATCTGGCCGTTTCTACAGATACCGGGAATCACGACGACCATGGAAAAGTTCACCGTGCTTGAAGGTGTGGCCGCACCGATCGAGATGTCGAATGTCGATACCGACATGCTCGTGCCCAAGCAGCACCTGAAGACGATCAAGCGCACCGGGCTCGGGCGCGTCCTGTTCGAGGAACAGCGCTATGACGATGCCGGCAACGAAATTGCCGATTTCGTCCTGAACCGGGAGCCCTACCGGAACGCGCGCATCCTGATCGCCTATGACAATTTCGGTTGTGGGTCGAGCCGCGAGCATGCGCCCTGGGCGATCCTCGATTTCGGCGTGCGGGCGGTAATCGCGCCGTCCTTCGCCGACATCTTTTTCAACAATTGCTTCAAGAACGGCATCCTGCCCATCGTGCTGCCGGCGGCCGAGGTCGAGACGCTGATGGGCGACGCACGCGATCCGTCCACGGCCAATCTGACGGTCGATCTGCCAGCCCAGCAGGTGCGCCGCCAGAATGGCGAGGCTTTCGGCTTCGAGATCGAGCCCTTCCGCAAGCATTGTCTGCTCAACGGTCTCGACGATATCGGCCTGACACTTCAGGAAGAGGCGGCCATCTCCGCCTTCGAGGCAGGGCAGCGGGAGCGCATGCCCTGGCTCCATGGCCGCCAGTTCGCCAGCTGAGCCTCGGCCGAGACCCGGGGCGAGCTGAGCCTCAGGCAGCCTTGGCCTGAGGCTCCACCCCCAGATCGTCGAGGATGGCACGCGTCAGGGCGGCGCGGTTCAGCGTGTAGAAGTGGAATTCGTCGATCCCCTCGGCCGTCAGCGCGCGGACGAGATCGATGGCGACGTCCCGCGAGACCTCGAGGCGGCCCTGCTCGTCATCCTCGGGTACGGCGTTGAAGCGCGCATGCAGCCAGTCCGGGATCGACGCCCCGCAGGCACCGGCGAACCGGCACGCGGTGGTAAAGTTCGCGATCGGCAGGATACCCGGCACCACCGGGGCCTCAATCCCTGCCTTGGCGCAGAGATCACGGAAGCGCAGGAACATCTCGGGCTCGAAGAAGAACTGGGTGATCGCGCGGTCGGCGCCGTTATCGAGCTTGCGCTTGAGGTGCGCGATGTCGAAATCGGCGTCGGGAGCCTGCGGGTGCATCTCCGGATAGGCGCCCACGCTGATCTCGAAATCGGCGATGGCCCGCAGGCCCGTCACCAGATCGTCGGCATAGGCATAGCCGCCGGGATGCGGTTCATAGGCCTGATCGGCGCCGCCCGGCGGATCGCCGCGCAAGGCCACGATATGGCGAATGCCGTCATTCCAATAGGCGCGGGCAACCTCGTCGATCTCTTCACGCGTTGCCTCGACGCAGGTCAGGTGGGCGGCCGCCGTCAGGCCCCGATCACGCTGCAGGCGTGCGACGATGTCATGGGTCCGCGCCCGGGTCGTGCCCCCGGCGCCATAGGTCACGGAAACGAAGCGTGGGCGATAGTCGGCCAGCTGGTCGACGGTTTCCCAAAGCATCGCTTCCATCTTGTCATTCTTGGGCGGAAAGAACTCGAAGCTGTACTCCGGCCTTACGGTGGTCATGCTCGTGTCTCCATGCCGTTGTTCAGGGAGGGATCGGTCGTCAGGGACGCCTCGGTGCCGGGTTCGGCCAGGTGGACCGAGGGCTCAGGGTCCCGGGTGCGTGCGATGTCGCGCATGCGGGCATTGCGCGGAACGGGTCGGGCCGGCTCGCGCGGGCGGACCGCGGCCCAGAGAAAGACCGTCAGCTGCCCGCCGCCAAGCGTGATGAGCGGTGCTGCGATCAGCCCCTCTTCTGTGGCGAGGCCATCCAGCAGGGACGGTGCGATGCCCAGATGGCGGTGGGCATGGTCGGTGCGGACCGATTCCAGCTCATGGGGTAGGAAATCGACGACGACCATACGCCCGCCGGGGTCGAGAAGACGTGCGGCCTGACGCAAGCTCGTCGGCACATCTTCCAGATAATGCAGGACCATATGCGCCGTGATCAGGTCGAAATGCTGACCCTCCATCGCGGCACCCTGGATATCGGCCTGGCGCAGCCGGCAATGCGCGGTCTCGGGGCGGTCGAGACGGGCCCGGGCGATCCGCAGCATCTCCTGCGACAGATCGATGCCCAGCGCCAGATCGACGTGATCGGACAGCAATTCCAGGATTCGCCCGGTGCCGGTGCCGAGGTCGAGATGACGGCGCACCGCGCGTCCCTCGACATGGCGCAGAAGTGACTGTTCCACCTCTTCAACCGGGGCGTGCAGGGCGCGCAGCTCATCCCAGCGGGCGGCATGCAGGGTGAAATAGCGGTCGCGCTCGGCATCGCGGGCGGCGCGCACCTCATCCAGCCTTTCCCGATCATGAACCAGCACCGGATCATGCCCCAGCCCACCGGCCGCCGCGGTCAGCAGGGC
>CAZPBH010000293.1:0-3392 GCA_964584645.1 uncultured Rhodospirillales bacterium
CGATCAGCTCCGGGCGCATCGGCGGCAGGTCGAGCCCCGCTTCGATCGGCTTGAGCCTGCCGTCATCCGGCACCTCGGGCGCGCCCGGCCAGACCACGCCGACAAGCCGCCGGGGGCCGAAGGGAACGATGACGAAACCTCCCGGGACCGCCTGTTCGGCCAGCTCCTCCGGAACCGCCCAGGTGAAGAGGCGTGGCAGGGGCAGCGGCACGGCCACCTGAACGGCAGGCTGGTGGCGTGCGGGCGGCGCCGCGAGGCCGGGAAGGAGATCATCATCGCCATGAGGCACGGGGCTGGAACCGCGAGGGGGCATGGTCTAGACTATGCCGCGATTCAGGTGCCGTTCGGAACCTCGCTCGCGCGGCAACGAATTTGCCAACCTTTTCAAGAAGTTGATCAGATGAAGTTCTTTGTCGATACGGCCGATCTGGGGGAAATCCGCGAGCTTGCGGCAACGGGCCTGCTCGACGGCGTGACGACAAACCCTTCGCTGGTGGCGAAAAGCGGTGGCAACTTCCTCGACCTGATTGCCGAAATCTGCAGCGTCGTCGACGGCCCGGTGAGCGCGGAGGTGACCGCCACCGACGAGGCGACGATGCTGGAGGAGGGCCGCAAGCTCGCCGCCATCGCGCCCAACATTGCGGTCAAGGTTCCCCTCACCCCGGCCGGGCTGAAGACCTGCAAGGCGCTGTCCTCGTCTGGCACGATGGTCAATGTCACGCTCTGCTTCCAGCCGGCGCAGGCGCTGCTGGCGGCCAAGGCCGGGGCGACGTTCATCTCGCCCTTCGTGGGCCGGCTCGACGATATCGGCACCGACGGCATGGGCCTGATCGCCGACATCATGACGATCTACGAGCAGTATGATCGCCTGACGACAGAGGTGCTGGTCGCCTCCATCCGCCATCCGATGCACCTGCTCGAAGCCGCGAAGATGGGGGCGGATGTCGCCACCATGCCCGCCAAGGTGATCTGGCAGCTGTTCAATCATCCGCTGACCGACAAGGGTCTGGAGGCCTTCCTCGCCGACTGGGCGAAGACCGGCCAGACGATCCTCTGACCGCCATGGGCAAGAGCCGGAAGAAAGCCCTCGCTCCCGACATCTCGGCCGAGGATGTCCACGCCTTCCTGAAGGCCAACCCCGATTTCCTGAGCGAGCATCCCGAGCTTTTGAAGGTCCTGACCCCGCCGGAGGAAAATCGCGGCCGCGGCGTGGTCGACTTCCAGCAGTTCATGCTCGGCCGGCTGCGCGACGAATTCGACCGTGCGCGCGAACAGCAGCGCCAGATGGTGGTCACGGCCCGCGCCAATCTCGCCGCCCAGAACCGCATCCACCGGGCCGCACTGGCGCTGCTCGAATGCCGGAGTTTCGAGGAACTGATCGAGCGGGTGACGACCGACCTCGCCCTCATCCTCGACGTCGATACCTGCCTGCTTCTGGTCGAATCGAACGGGCTGGAACCGCCGCATGTGCACAAATCGGGCGTTCGGGTGGTCGAGCCGGGGGTGATCGGCACGGTGCTTGCCGGCCGTGAAGTCATCCTCGCCGGCGCCACCCCTGGCGATCCGGTGGTGTTCGGGCCCATGGCCGGTGTGGTCGCAAGCTCGGCCCTGCTGCGCCTGCATGTCAGCAGCCAGACGCCTGAGGGCATGCTGGCGCTGGGCTCACGTGACCCTTCCTTCTTCGAGGAAGGTCAGGCGACCGAGTTGCTCGGGTTTCTGGCGCAGGTGGTGGAACGGATCCTGCGGATGTGGCTCGATCTGCCCGAATGAAGGACGCGCCGGGACCGGCAGTTCTGGCAGCACTCGCCCCCGATCTCGCTGCAGCGGTGGCCGACTGGCAGGGCTGGATGACCCATGGCCGGCGCATGGCACCCGCCACGGTCAGGGCCTATGGCGACGACGTTCTGAGTTTCTGCCGGTTCATGGCGGGCCATCTGGGTGAGGTGCCGGGCCTTGCCGATCTGCGGGATCTTGCCCTTGCCGATCTGCGCGCCTGGGCCGCGCATGAGGCACGGCGCGGCCGCTCGAACGCCTCACGGGGACGGAGCCTGAGCGGTGTGCGCAGCTTTGCCCGCTGGCTGGAGCAGGAAGGCCGGGGCACGATCCCCGGCCTGTCGCTGATGCAGGGGCCGAAGATCAGCCGCCGCCTGCCGCGCCCGCTCGCCGAGGATGAGGCCGAAGCCCTGACCGGTCTGGCCGAGGAGCTGGAGGCGACCCCCTGGATCGGTGTGCGGGATGCGGCCCTGTTCCTGCTGCTTTACGGCGCCGGGCTGCGGCTGGGCGAGGCGCTTGGCCTTGATCGCGCGGACTGGCCCCGCCCGGGTGCGGCGCTGCGGGTGACCGGCAAGGGCAACAAGACCCGTCTGGTGCCGATCCTGCCGCACGTCCACACGGCCATGCGCAGCTGGATCGACGCCCGGCCGGGCTCGCCCGACCCTGCCCTGTTCATCGGCGCGCGCGGCAGACGCCTCAACGCCGCCGTCGCCCAGAAGCAGATGCGCCGCCTGCGTCAGGTCATGGGATTGCCGGAAACCGCGACCCCCCATGCCCTGCGGCACAGCTTTGCGAGCCATCTGCTGGCGGCTGGCACCGATCTGCGGGCGATCCAGGAGCTGCTGGGCCATGCCTCGCTGTCGAGCACGCAGGTCTATGCCGATATCGACCAGACCCGGCTGGCCGCGGCCTATGCCGCCGCCCATCCACGCGCCCGCTCTCGGGAATAACTGGGTCAGGAATAACGGTAGCGGGAATGGCCGTAGCGGGAACGGGCGGGTTATTCGGCCGGCTGCCCCTGCTGCGCCGTCACCCGTCGCTTGAGGCGCAAGGCGCGCCGGAGCTTCGAGGGGTTGAGCATGGCGGCACGCCGCTGTGCGGCCTTCAGCACCAGCCCGGGCTCGGTCACCGACACCATCCGGCGCAGGATCGGCACGCGCCGGCCGACATAGCGCAGCACGCTGGAAAAGCCGGGCGAGCTGTGGCGCATGCGGGCCACCTGGCGGCGCATCACCTTCGATTCACGGGTCAGGAGATAGAGGCCCACGCCCACCAGCATTAGGCCGAAGGGGACCGGCAGCGGGGTGATGATGATCCCCACCAGCACCAGGATCCAGCCCAGCACCAGCAGCGAATAGCTTCGGATCTCGTGCCACAGCATGATCGCCTACCGCCTGCTTGCCGGACAGTGCCGGACGTTGAGAACCGATCCGGGACCTTTGTCCCTGAAGCCGGAAAACGGCGCCATCATGGCAGGCCGACCTTCAACCCGCCAGCCGGACGCGGCACGGATATGCCTGTCGGAAGCGAGGGAGATCGCCGATGAAACCCTTCCCGCAGCCGCCGAGCATAAGCCGGGGTGTCTTACCTTCGGGTAAAGGTCCGCAGGAGTCTTGCTT
>CAZPBH010000294.1:0-3369 GCA_964584645.1 uncultured Rhodospirillales bacterium
AGCCCGACCGCCTCGCACTGGCAGCGATCCAGAAGCTGGAACACGCGGTCAACAAGATCGGACGCGCCAAGGGAGGCCATCAGCAGGGCGGCCCCCGGCTTGCCATCGCGCCGGCGCATCCAGGTCGCGCCCAGATGCGGCTGTTCGTCGAAGGCCATGGCGACCTTGCGCCGACGCACACGCCGCCGGTCGAGGAGCGGCACCGGGGGCATGTTCTCCGCCCGGAAATACTGCTCCAGCAGGTCGGCCATCAGCACCACCGCCCCCTGGCCGCGCCGCTTCAGGCAGGTTTCGAGGCGCTTCACATCGTCGGGATTATCCCACATGCCCGAGGCTTCGAGCCGCACGCGGCGGGCGCGGGTCATCACGAGGATGAACCCCTCCTCGCCAAAGATCAGAACCCGCCGGTCGATCAGGTTGGCGAGATAGGTTCTGAGCTGTTCAGCGGATTTGCGAAAGCGATCCATAAATCGGCCCGAAAACGGCAAGGATGATCCAGCATAGCATCAAGCCCATGATTCCCGTCATGATGGGCTGAATGGCGGCCGTCATGCCCTCCACGGCCTCGGCGACATCGCGGTCGAAGAACTCAGCCGTCTGACGCAACACGCCCTCCAGCCGGCCCGTATCCTCCCCGATCTTGACCGCCCGGACGATGATCGGCGGAAAGGTGCCGGTGGCGTCCATCGACTGCCAGATCGAGCGGCCATCGGTCACATCGCGGCGCACCTGCGCCACCGAGCGCTGTATGGCCCGGTTCCCGACCGCACGCTCGGCGGTCGCGAGGCAGGCAAGCAGGTCGATCCCGGCCATGTAGCACATCGCCAGCGTGTTGGAGAAACGCGACAGGGCGAGCTTGGTGTTCACCTCCCCGATCACGGGCAGCTTCAGCATCATGGCGTCGAACTGATAGGCGATGACGGGCGAGGATTTGCGCCCCACCATCACGAAGACGACGCACGCGATGATCGCTGCAAGAATGTAAAGGCCATAGGCCTGAACGCCCTCACTGAGCCCGATCAGCGCCCGGGTCGCCGCCGGCAGCTCGATCCCGGTGAAGGTCAGGAAACCCACGACCTTCGGCACGACGAAGGTCAACAGGAAGGCGAGCACCCCCGTCATCACCACGAGCATCGCGATGGGATAGCGTGTGACCTTCTTGATCCGGGAGTTGGTCTCGTCGCGCCAGCGCAGCATGCGCCCGGCCTCCGCAACGGCACGGCCGATATCGCCGGTTTCCTCGCCCGCGGCGATGAGCCCGCAGAAGATCTCGTCGAAGATATCGGGATGGCGGCGAAAGGCATCCGAGAGCGCGACACCCGAGCCCACATCACGATGCACCGCACTCATGATCTCGCGCAGCTTGAGGGAAGCGGTCGAATCGCGGATATCCGCGAGCCCGTCCAGCAGCGGGACCCCGGCGGCTTCCAGCGTTTCGAGATGGCTGCACAGCTGCACCAGATCGCGCGTCTTGACGCCCGAGACGGCCATCTGAAGGATCGGGCTCTCGCGCTTGACCTGCGCGCTGAGCAGTTCCTTGTCGAGCGCACGCAGCTGGCGATAGAGATCATCCTCGTCCGTGGCGGCCACCAGCCCCCGTTCGATGGCACCGTCAGCGGCGATGGCGCGATAGGCAAAGCGTGGCATCCTGCTTCCCCCTGACCCCTAACGGCGCAGATCGACGGCGCGTGACAGGCTTTCCAGCGAGATGATGCCTTCCAGCAGCTTCTCGATGCCGTCATCGCGCATCAGCCGGACCCCGCGGTCGAGGGCGTTGCGCCGCAGCGCGGTGTAGGACGCCCCCTCCGCCAGCAAGGTTTCGAATTCCTCGTCAATCACCACGATCTCGCCGATCGCCACACGCCCGCGATAGCCGACATTGAAACAGGCGGGGCAGCCGACCGGATGATAGAGAACCACGTCGCGCGCATCCGCCATGTCGAGCAGCGCCAGCTCCTCCTCCGTGGCCGGGCGCGGGGTCTTGCACTTGTCGCACAGCTTGCGCACCAGCCGCTGGGCCAGCACACCGGTCAGGTTGCCCGCCAGATTGTTGGCCGAAAGCCCGAGATCATAGAGCCGCGGAACGGTCCCGAAGGCATCATTGGTGTGCAGCGAGGTGAAGACGCGGTGGCCTGTCATCGCGGCCCGCATCGCCATGATCGCGGTGTCGTTGTCCCGCACCTCCCCGACGAAGATCACATCGGGATCCTGGCGCAGCATCGCCTTGACCCCGTCAGCGAAGTTGAGCGAGGAACCCTGACGGATCGGCGTCTGCCGGATCAGCGGCAATTCGTATTCGATGGGGTCCTCCAGCGTCATAATGTTGACGTCGATCGAGTTGATCGCCGCCAGCAACGAATAGAGCGTGGTGGTTTTCCCCGACCCGGTCGGGCCGGTGACGATGATGATGCCCTCCGGCCGGTCGAGGCAGCGCTGAACCCCGTCCAGTACGGCTTGCGAGAACCCCAGATCGCGCAGGGTGATCAGGCCCTGATGCCGGTCGAGCACACGCAGCACGATGTTCTCGCCATGCACCATCGGCAGGGAGGACACACGGAAATCGACCTCGCGCCCGGCGAGGCGCATGCCGAAGCGCCCATCCTGGGGGTTGAGCTTGTCGGCGATGTTCATCTGGCTCAGCACCTTCAGCCGGCTGGCCATGAACGGCCAGTGATCGCGGTGGAAGGTGTGGACCTGCCGCAGCACGCCATCGAGCCGATAGCGCAGCCTTACGAAATGCTCCGCCGGCTCGAAATGCAGGTCGGAGACACCGAGCTTCACGGCATCCAGCAGCAGCGCATCGACAAGCCGCACGATCGGGTTGCGGTAATCCTCCCCGGCATCGGCAGGCGGGCCTTCCGGACCCATCTGGCGCAGCTCGGCCGCGATGCTCTCGATCGACATCGCATAGCCATAGGCACGGTCGATGGCTTCCGAGAGCTCGGTCGCCGCGATGGTCATTGGCTGGATCTCGACCGAATCGCCGAAATAGAGCCGTAGCTGATCCTGCGCCACGACATCGGCCGGGTCGATCATCGCCACCACCAGGGTGGTGCCGTCATAGGCCACCGGCACGACCCCCAGCCGGCTCGCCACCTCCTTGGGCAGAAGCTGGATGGTGTCGGGGTCGATCAGGGTGGTTTCGCCGAAATCGGCATAGCCCTGGGCGCCGAACAGGACGGCGTTGAGGGCATCCTCATCGACGAAGCCAAGCTGAAGCAGGACCTGCCCGAGAAGCTCGTTGGAGCGTTCCTGCTGGTAAAGGGCGACCTCCAGCTGATCCCTTGTAATCAGCCCTTCCGCAATGAGACGTTGGCCGAGCTGGCCCGTCCCGCCGCGTCGTTCCGGCCCGGTCACGCCCTGGGCGAT
>CAZPBH010000295.1:0-3368 GCA_964584645.1 uncultured Rhodospirillales bacterium
GGCTGGACGCTGCATTTCGCCGCCCTCTCGGCCGTCGGCGATCTGGCCGAGCCGACCGCGGCTTCGGGCCAGCTTGATCGCCTGCTGGCCAACCCGCTGATCATGCTGATGTGGCACACCGCCTTCATGGCGGCCTGTGCTGCGGTGGTCGCGCGCGGGCTGACAGAGGGTATCGAGGCGGGTGTCAAATGGATGATGCCGCTTTTGTTTCTCGTGCTTGTCGGGCTGGCGATCTATGCGCTGATCTTCGGGGATGCCGCTGCGGGGCTGGGCTTTCTCTTCGCCTTCAACCCGCAGGACGTGACGGTGGAAACCCTGCTGACCGCTGTCGGCCAGGCGTTCTTTTCGATTTCGGTCGGGCTCGGCATCCTGATGGCCTATGGCTCGCACCTCCCGCCCGGGGCCAGCGTGCCAAAGATGGCGGTGGTGATCGCCGGCACCGACACGGCGGTGGCGCTGATCGCCGGGATCGCGATCTTTCCGCTCGTCTTCGGTTTCGGGCTGGAGCCGGGGGAGGGGCCGGGGCTGGTCTTCGTCACCCTGCCGCTGGCCTTTGGCGAGATGGTCGGCGGCACCTTCGTCGGTACGATCTTCTTTGCCCTGCTGGCGATTGCCGCCTTCACCAGCGCGATTGCCCTGCTGCAGGGGCTGGTGCTGCTGCTGAACGAGGAGCTCGGCTGGTCGCAGCGCAAGGCGGCCTGGGGCATCGCCGCACTGACCTGGGCGTTGGGGATCGTCAGCGTGCTGGCCTTCAACCTCTGGGCGGATGTGCGGATTTTCGGAGACCTGCCGGTGATCGGCGGTCGGGACCCTCAGGCGACCATCGAATTCGTGGCGGTGAACATCCTCGTTCCCATCGGGGCGGTGCTGATCGGGCTGTTCGCGGGCTGGGTCCTGCCCAAGGCGGCGGTAGAGGCCGAATTCGCCGACATGCCGGCCTTCTGGGGCCGTGCCTGGCGTTTCACCTGCCGCTTCATCGCCCCACCGGCCGTCATCATCATCATGCTGGCGGCCTTCTTCGCCTGAGCAGGCGGCTGCACTGCGGCAAGCCGCCACATCCCGGCCATGATCCGGGCTTAAGGCCGACGAAACCGGCGGGATCGGCCCGCTTCATGCTGGGAGAACACGCTCATGAACATGCTGCGATCGATGATGGCGGCCGCACTGGCCGTCCCGATGATGCTGGCCATAACGGCGAGGGCCGAGGACATGGCGAAGGCCGATCTCGGCCCGCCTGTCGGGACCGACCTGCCCTTCGAGCTGGCCCTGAAGGATTCAACGGGCACCATGCTGGGCTTCGAGGATCTGACCCGGTCGAACGGCCTGGTGCTGATCTATTCCCGCTCGCTCGACTGGTGTCCGATCTGCAAGACGCAGGCACAGGAGATTGTGGCCGAGGCCGAGGGCTTCGCCGAGCGCGGCTATGGTGTGGCCATCGTGACCTATGACGCGCCGGAAAAGCTGGCCGCCTTTGCCGAGAAGCACGGGGCGGAAGGCGTCACCCTGCTCAGCGATCCGGACAGCAGCACCATCGATGCGCTGGGTATCCGCAATGAGGACATGAAGGCGGGCAGCCGCTTCGATGGCATTCCCAACCCGATTGTCTTCGTGGTGACCCCGGACCAGACCATCGCTGCCAAGCTCTATCAGGATGATTACAGGGACCGTCCGGCGTTGGGGGATGTCTTCAGCGAACTTGAGGAGGTCGCAGCCAATTATCTGTGACACCCCGCCGCGCAAGGGGTCTCAGTTCTCCTCCATCCTGAGCGCTGCGATAAAGGCGGATTGCGGGATTTCGACATCGCCGAACTGGCGCATGCGCTTCTTGCCCGCCTTCTGCTTTTCCAGAAGCTTCTTCTTTCGGGTGATGTCGCCGCCATAACATTTGGCGGTGACATCCTTGCGCATGGCGCTGACCGTCTCGCGCGCGATGACCTTGCCGCCGATGGCCGCCTGGACCGCGATCTTGAACAGCTGGCGCGGGATCAGGTCCTTCAGCCGCTCGCAGATCGCGCGGCCCCGGCGCTCGGCCTGGCTGCGATGGACCACCATGGCGAGCGCGTCCACCGCCTCGGCATTCACCAGGATGTTCATCTTCACAAGATCGCTCTCGGCATAGCCCGCCATTTCATAGTCGAAGCTGGCATAGCCGCGGCTCAGGCTTTTCAGCCGGTCATAAAAGTCGAACACCACCTCGTTGAGCGGGAGCTTGTAGACCAGCATCGCCCGGTCGCCGGCATAGGTGAGGTCCAGTTGCTCGCCCCGACGCTCCTGACAGAGCTGCAGGAGCGAGCCCAGAAACTCGTCCGGGACAAGGATCGTGGCCTTGATCCAGGGCTCCGCGATGCTGTCGATGTGGACGACATCGGGCATGTCGGCGGGATTGTAGAGCTCGATCTCCTTTCCGTTGGTCATCCTGATGCGATAGACCACGCTGGGGGCGGTGGCGATCAGGTCGAGATTGAACTCCCGCTCAAGCCGCTCCTGGATGATCTCCATGTGCAGCAGGCCAAGGAACCCGCAGCGGAATCCGAGCCCCAGTGCGGCCGAGGTCTCGGCCTCATAGTGCAGGCTGGCATCGTTGAGGGCGAGCTTGCCGAGGCTGTCGCGCAGATGCTCGAAATCGCTCGCGTCGACCGGGAACAGGGAACAGAACACCACCGGGATCGAGGGCTTGAAGCCGGGCAGCGGCGTCGTCGCGCCGCCCTTGGCCAACGTGATCGTGTCGCCGACCTTGGTTTCGGTGATGTCCTTCATGCCGGCGGTGATGAAGCCCATTTCGCCCGGGCCGAGCCGGTCGATCATCACGCCCTTGGGGGTGAACATGCCGACGCGGTCGATCTCGCGCACCGCATTCGAGCCCATGAACTTGATCTTCTGGCCGATGGTGAGCTCGCCATTGACCACCCGTACCAGCACGACAACGCCGAGATAGGCATCGTACCAGCTGTCGACGAGCAGCGCCTGCAGCGGCATCTCCGGCTCGTTCTTCGGCGGGGGCAGGCGGTCGACAATCGCCTGCAGCAGCGCGTCCATCCCGATGCCGGTCTTGCCGGAGACCAGCAGCGCATCGTCGGCGGGCAGGCCGATCACATCCTCGATCTGCGCGCGGACCCGGTCGGGGTCGGAGGCCGGCAGGTCGATCTTGTTGATCACCGGGATGATCTCGTGGCCGGCATCGATGGCCTGATAGACATTGGCCAGCGTCTGCGCCTCGACCCCCTGGGTGGCGTCGACCACCAGAAGCGATCCCTCGCACGCTGCAAGGCTGCGGCTCACCTCATAGGAGAAATCCACATGGCCCGGCGTGTCCATGAGGTTGAGCTGGTATTCAACGCCATCGGCGGCCCTGTAGGCCAGCCGCACCG
>CAZPBH010000296.1:0-3366 GCA_964584645.1 uncultured Rhodospirillales bacterium
CAGGCCCTCAAGCGGGTCGCCATCCGCACCGGCACCGTCAGCGGAAAAGGGGGTGGTATCGGTCATCTGCCTGGACTCCATGGCATCAGCCTAGCAGCCAAGCCTTTCGAAAGGCTTAACGCCGGCTTAACGGGCGCGCTCAGTGCGCATGGCGCCCATGTGCTAGCGTCGGAGCGCCTCAGATCGGGTTCTCGCCACGGCTCATCGCGACGACCCCCGTCCGGCTCATCTCGATCAGGCCGAGGGGGCGCATGAGGTCGACGAAGGCGTCGATCTTCTCCGTCCCGCCGGTGACCTCGAACATGAAGCTCTCCACGGTGCTGTCGACGACGCGGGCCCTGAAGATGTCGGCGATTCGCAGGCTCTCGATCCGCGCCTCGCCCTGCCCGGCCACCTTGATGAGCGCCAGCTCGCGCTCGACCGCCGGGCCGGCCTCGGTCAGGTCGGAGACCCGGTGCACCGGCACCAGCCGGTCGAGCTGGGCCTTGATCTGCTCGATCACCATGGGTGTACCGCTGCTGACGACCGTGATGCGGGAGGTGTGCGCCGCATGGTCGACTTCGGCCACCGTCAGGCTTTCGATGTTGTAGCCACGGCCGGAAAACAGCCCGATGACGCGCGCCAGCACACCCGGCTCGTTGTCGACAATGACGGCAATGACGTGACGTTCGATCAGTTCATTCGGGGGCGGCATCGGATCTCGACCCATGGTGACGGCGTTGACACCTTGGGGTTAGCATCTGCCCCTTCACGCGACAAGCAGGTCGACATGAACCCAGACCCGCCCCCCATCCGCAAGGCCTATGTCGATACCAGCGCCGGCCAGGTGCATCTGCGGCTGTGCGGCGAGGGCCCACCCCTGCTGCTGCTGCACTGGGTGCCGCTGTCGGGCGGGATGTTCGAGGGCGAACTGCCCGTGCTGGCCGGGCTCGGCTGGCGGGCGATCGCGGCGGATTGCATCGGTTTCGGCCAGTCCGCGCGGCGGCCCGACGACTTCGGGATCGAGGATCATGCAGCCGTGCTGGCTGAGGTCCTGCACGCGCTTGATGCCTCGGAGGCGGCGGTCTCGGGCGGGCATTTCTCGACCCCGATTGCGGTGGCGCTGGGCCTGCGTGAAGATCTTAACGTCCCGGCCATCGCCATCGATGGCGGCGCCCTGATGCCGCCGGAGGCCGTGCAGGCCCTGCTGGGCCGGGCGCGTGTCACCCATGGCCCCCATTGGCAGGAGGATGGAAGCCATCGAAGCTTTCTCTACGATCAGGCGGTCAACACCCTGTCGATCTTTGCACCCGGGCTCAAGCCCGGCCCGGCGACGCTGCCATGGCTCTACCGCTTCATGAGCGATTTTCTGGCCACAGGCTTTCCGGCCGACATGGGCGGGCAGGCGCCCTATGACATCGCCGCGGCGCTGGCCTGGCTGGAGAAGCCGACGCTGGTGCTGACGTCCGAGACCGAGCCCCTGCGCCCGTCCTTCGAACCCTTGCTGGAGGCCGCAAAAATGGGTGTCGGCCATGAATTCGACGGCGATCATCCGCTGCACGACCCGGCCCGAACCGGCACCTATGCCCGCACGCTCGACGGTTTTTTCCGGGACAAGGCGGGCCTCGGACAGGATGCGGCCTGAATGCGTGGTCTGATCCATCTGCCCGCCCTCGCAGCACGCATTGTCGGGCGCCTGGTAAGCCGCGATGTGGGCTTCATCGCGGGCGGGCTGGCGTTCTTTGCCCTGCTCGCCGTCTTCCCCACCCTGGCCGGGATCCTCTTCGTCTATGGGCTGGTTGCCGACCCGGTCGCAGTGGAGAACCAGCTGGCCGCACTCGCCCGCGTGCTGCCCGAGGCGCCGCGGGAAATCCTCACCCGGCGGCTGGTCGGCCTCACCGAAGCCTCACCCGGCACCCTCAGCCTGCAGGCGGCAGGCGCGCTGCTGATCGTCCTCTGGTCCAGCATGCGCGGCGTCAAGGCGCTGATCCAGGCGCTCAATTTGATCTACGGCGTGCCCGAGCGTCGCGGCTTCATCCACCTCAACCTGCTGTCGATGGCGATGACGGCCGGCATGATCCTGTTCGTGACAGCCGCGCTGGCGCTGCTGATCGCGCTGCCCGGGGTGACGCGGGCCCTTGGGCTTGAATTGACAGGAGGCAATTTCGCCCTCGCCCGCTGGGGCCTGATGCTGGCGCTGGCCTTTTTCGGGCTGGCCTGGATGTACCGCTACGGCCCCTCCGCGCGTCGTCCCCGCTGGCGGATCGCCTGGGCCGGGGCGGTGGCGGCCACCGCGCTCTGGGCGGTGATGTCGGGGCTGTTCGCGCTTTATGTGCGCCACGCTGCCGGGCTGACGCTGCTTTATGGCTCCATCGGGGCGGTGGTCCTGCTGATGCTCTGGTTCTATGGCAGCGCCTGGTGCCTGCTGCTGGGGGCGGCGATCAACCGCGAGACGGCCCAGTGGCAAAGCCGGCTGATCAAGGATCTCAGCCCGCCCGAGCGGGGGCCGCGCCCGGCCAGTTGACAGGATGACCGGCCTCACGTTCCATGACCGGAAGGGGTTATCGGGGACGGGATCGGCCATGAAGGCACGCGCCAAGCGCCAACCAGCCAGGCTTCACGACAGTATTGCATCCGTTCTCGACGAGGAGACCGCCTTCTTCCGCGAACGTCAGGGCCGGATCGAACAGGCCATTGCCACCGGACCGAAGGACGCGCTCGACCAGCTGAGCCTGGTCGACAGGATGCGCGCCCTGCGCGAGCTCGACGATGGCGGCTCGCAGGAAACGCCGGGTGATGGTGGCGTGCTGCCCCAGCTTTATGCGGCGTTGATGAAGGAGGATTTCGCGAAATCGGCCATCTCGGAGGCCTATGAACGCGGCGAGCAGGTCGGCCGCGACCTGGCCGGCAACCCTGAGGTGGTCAAGGCCCGCGCCGCGTGGGGCGATCTCGGCACCGACGAGCGCCGCGAGCATCTGAGCTGGATGGTCGAGCATGTCAGTACCGGGCTCGGCATCGCGCCGCCGGAGGTGGAATTCGTGCACGAGCCCGACCAGGCCTATGCCGGCGCCTACTCTCATGATGAGGAACCTCGATTACGCTACAACGAGATACCCGAGCTGATCCGCGATTATGATGAGCTGGTGAACACCACCGTTCACGAGTTGACGCATGCCAGACAGGCCCAGCTCCAGGAGGCGACGATGGAATCGCCGGATCAGTTCACCACGGACCAGCGGCTCTGGGCCGAACTCTGCAGCCTGAACGACGGCGCCGACGGCCGGTCGCGCTATATCGAGGCCGAAACGGGCGGTGTTCTGAACTACAAGGGCCAGCCCCTGGAGGCCGAGGCCTTTGCCTGCGGTGACAGCGCCGGACACTGGTTCG
>CAZPBH010000297.1:0-3363 GCA_964584645.1 uncultured Rhodospirillales bacterium
GATGGCGCTCAGCTTCAACCTGGCCGACGCCGCCAGCCTCGTCGCCAGCGATCAGATGCCGGCGAGCGTGCGGAGCTTCGTCTTTGAAGGCGGAACGCTCGGCAACGCCCATTTCGTCGCGATCCCCTTCAATGCACAAGCGCCCGAGGCCGCATTGGTCGTCGCCGACTTCCTGCTCTCGCCCGAGGCGCAGGCCTACAAGGCCGATCCGGCTAATTGGGGGGACGCGACCGTGCTGGATGTCGGGGCGCTGCCGGCCGGTGACCGGGCGCTGTTCGAGGCGATCCCGGCGCATGACCGCATCCTGGCGATCCGCGACCTCGCCCCCGCCCTGCCGGAGCCGCATACGAGCTGGACGCCCCTGCTGGAAACCGAATGGGTGCGCCGCTATGGAAGCTGATCGGCACTAACTTTCGGGCGGCCATGCCCCATGTCGCTGGTCATGGCGAACGACACCTCCACCACAGCCGATGGCCTGCCCCGGGCGCAGGCCGAATCCGATACGCCCGCGCCGGCAAGGCGCGGCAGCGAGAGCCGTTCGGAGAATACCTTCGTTGGCAGGGTAGGGCGCTATGCCAAGGTGGGCGGGGCGATGAGCGGGCTGGCGGCCCGGCTCGCCGCCGACCGTTATCTGGGCCTGAAGATCGAGCGCAACGAGCACGCGGACGAGCTGCGCGCGGCCCTTGGCAACATCAAGGGGCCGCTGATGAAGGTCGCCCAGCTTGCGGCCACGATCCCCGAGGCCCTGCCGGAGGAATATGCGCGCGAGCTGCGCCAGCTGCAGACCAACGCCCCGCCGATGGGCTGGTCCTTCGTCAAGCGCCGGATGGCGACCGAGCTGGGCCGCGACTGGCAGGGCCGCTTTGCCGAGTTCAGCCATGAGGCGGCCTCCGCGGCCAGCCTCGGCCAGGTGCATCGGGCGCGATCACATGACGGGCGCGATCTGGCGTGCAAGCTCCAATATCCGGATATGGGCTCCGCCGTGGAGGCCGATCTGCGCCAGCTCAAGGTGATCCTGTCGATCTACGAGAATTACGACAAGGCGATCCGTACCCACCATATCCACGGTGAGCTTGCCGACCGGCTGCGCGAAGAGCTGGATTATGCCCGCGAGGCCCGGCACATGGCGCTCTACCGCGACATGCTGGCCGAAGAGCCGCAGGTCAGCGTGCCCGAGGTCCTTTTCGACCTCTCCACCGACCGCCTTCTGACCATGACCTGGCTGCAGGGCCGGCCCATCATGGATTTCGTCGATGATCCGCTGGAGGTGCGCAACCAGCTCGCCGTCAACATGTTCCGCGCCTGGTACGTGCCGTTCTACTATTACGGGACCATCCATGGCGACCCGCATATGGGCAATTACACGGTGCGTGAAGATGGCGGGATCAACCTGCTCGATTTCGGCTGTGTGCGTGTGTTCCGGCCGAAATTCGTGCAGGGGGTGATCGACCTCTACCATGCCCTGCGCAATGACGACCGCGACCTCGCCGTGCACGCCTATGAGGTCTGGGGCTTCAAGAACCTCTCCAGCGAGGTGATCGAGGTCCTGAATGTCTGGGCGCGGTTCATCTACGGGGCCGTGATGGAAGACAAGGAGCGCCTGCTGGGCGAGACCCATAACGGCGTCTATGGCCGGGAAACCGCCCAGAAGGTCCACAAGGAGCTGCGCGAGACCGGCGGGGTCGAGGTACCGCGCGAATTCGTCTTCATGGATCGTGCCGCGCTGGGGCTCGGCAGCGTGTTCATTCACCTGAAGGCCGAGATCAACTGGTACAAGCTGTTCAACGAGCTGATCGAGGATTTCGACGCGTCCGCGATGGAAAGGCGGCAGGCCGAGATGCTCGCCCGTCATGACGTGCCCATTCCCGACTGATCGGTTGGTCATTTGGACGCTTGAGCGTTTCCTCTCGTGCATGGGCGATTGCGTGCAGGTTTCTTGCGCATCGGGCCGAGGAGGATTAGACAAGGCACCCTGTGCGCTGTCGCCCGCTTTCGGGCTGGCTTTTCCAGGGTAGCGCACCGTCCTAGCCGAACGCTCGATCCGCCAGCGGAGATCCCCGCGCCATGAAGTTAGCCGTCCTGAAGGAAACCCGCGCCCACGAGGCCCGCGTCGCCGCGACACCGGAGACGGTGAAGAAGCTGATCGCGCTCGGCCTTGAGGTGGTGGTCGAAAAGGGGGCAGGCGCCGGGGCGGCCCAGCCCGACGCCGCCTATCGCGAGGCGGGCGCGTCGATCGCGGCTTCCGCCGACACCGCCCTGAAGGACGCCGATCTGGTGCTGGGCGTGCAGCGCCCCGAAAAGGGCACGCTGGCCAAGTTCCGGCAGGGCGCCCGTCTTTTCGCATCGCTCAACCCGTTCGCCGCTGGCGATGAGCTGCAGGCGATGACGGACGCCGGGATCGAAGCCTATGCGCTGGAGCTGATCCCGCGCATCACCCGGGCTCAGTCCATGGACATCCTCTCCAGCCAGGCGAGCCTCGCCGGCTATCGTGCTGTCCTGGAGGCTGCCTTCGAATATGGCCGGGCGCTGCCGCAGATGATGACCGCGGCCGGGACGATCCAGCCCGCGCGGGCCCTGATCATGGGCGCCGGCGTGGCCGGGTTGCAGGCGATTGCCACCGCCCGCCGGCTGGGTGCACGCGTCTCCGCGACCGATGTGCGCCCCGCGACCAAGGAACAGGTGAAGAGCCTGGGTGCCGAGTTCTTGGCGGTGGAGGACGAGGAGTTCAAGGCCGCCGAGGCCGAGGGCGGCTACGCCAAGCAGATGAGCGAAGGCTATCAGAAGAAGCAGAACGAGCTGATCGCCGAAACCCTCAGGAAGATGGACATCGTCATCACCACCGCCCTGATCCCCGGCCGCCCGGCACCCGTGCTGGTGACAGAGGAGATGGTCAAGACCATGAAGCCGGGTGCGGTGATCGTCGATCTGGCGGTGGAACAGGGGGGCAACTGCCCGCTGTCCAAGCCCGGCAAGACGGTCGAAAAGGGCGGGGTCAAGATCATCGGCCCGATCAACCTGCCGAGCCGGATCGCCGCCGATGCCAGCCAGCAGCTCGCCAAGAACTACCTCAACTTCCTCACCCCCCTGCTCAAGGACGGTCAGTTCGCCCCCGACATGGAGGACGAGATCGTCAAGGCGACCCGGATCATCGCCGAGGGCCGCATTCTCGACGAGCGCTTCGGGGGAAAGTCCGCGCCGGCGCCGGCGAAGGCCAATGGTGCCAGCGAGGATGCCAGCGAAGGTGCGAGCGATGATGCCCCGGCCGATAATGCCGGCAGCAAGGAGTAACACCCGATGACACAACAGGAATTTGCCCGTCAGGCGAGTGACCTCGCCGAACGTGCGGCCAGCCTCGCCGAGGCC
>CAZPBH010000298.1:0-3362 GCA_964584645.1 uncultured Rhodospirillales bacterium
AAGAAGGCGGCCGTCAACGCGGCGAGGGCGAGGGCGAGGAGGGGCGTGCGTGGCATGTGCGCTCCCGGATCGGCAGCCCGGCGATCTGGTCGCGCAGCAGCGCCCAGGCGGCGACAGCGGCATAGATCACCACACAGGCAAAGACGGCAAGCGCCAGCTTCTGGAAGATCGGCTCGATCCTCGCCGCCACTTTCGGCGCAAATTCCCGCACGCCCAGACCAACCAGCACCGGCAGGGTCGCCGTCAGGAACAGCCGGACAACCGTTTCCACCAGCGGCAGGTCGCGTGTCGCCCCGTCGGCGAACAGCATGATCGCGATGTTGACGACGATCGGCACGGTAATCGCCCCCAGCAGGCTGCTGATCGCGGTCAGCGTCACCGAAAGCGCGGTGTCGCCCTTCGCCAGATGGGTCAGGAAATTGCTTGTCGGCCCGCCCGGGCAGGCGAGCAGCAGCATGAAGCCGATGGCCATGGTGGGGTTCTGCGGCCAGGCATAGAGGAAGGCGATTCCGACCGCCGGCATCAGCACGATCTGGCCCAGCAGCCCGATCAGCACGGCGCGCGGCGCCTCGACCAGCCGCCTGAAGTCGGCGAAGGTCAGCGTCAGACCCATGGTGAACAGGATCAGGCTGAGCGCGATCGGGATCAGGATCTGGTTGATAAGTTCCGGCGACATCGTCGGGCAGGCTCCGGCAGGGGCAGGGTACGGGGGAGGGAGAACCCGCCGCCTGGGGTCAGCGCCGGTCCGCCCACCGATCTGGGGCGAACCGTTGAACCTGCAATATCAGCCTTTCCGAATTCGACCGAAGGGCACGCCGTCAGGGCCTCACATGTCGCGGCGGTAATTCGGGCTCTCGGCCGTGATCTGGATGTCATGGACGTGACTTTCCGTCAGCCCCGCATTGGTGATCTTGATGAACTGGCAGTTCGCCTGCATCGCCTTGATCGTGCCGTTGCCGGTATAGCCCATGGCCGCCCGCAAGCCGCCGATCAGCTGATGGATCACATTGCCGACCGGCCCGCGATAGGGCACACGCCCCTCAACGCCCTCGGGCACGTATTTGAGGTTGTCGGACACCTCCGACTGGAAGTAGCGATCAGCCGAGCCCCGGGCCATCGCCCCGATGGACCCCATGCCACGATAGCTCTTGTAGCTCCGACCCTGATAGAGCACGACCTCGCCCGGTGCCTCGTCGGTGCCCGCCAGCAGGCTTCCCAGCATCGCGCAATCCGCGCCGCCCGCGATCGCCTTGGCCAGATCGCCGGAGGTCTTGATGCCGCCATCGGCGATCACCGGGATATCCAGATCGCGGCACCGTTCGGCCACATCCATCACGGCGGTCAATTGCGGCACACCCACCCCGGCGACGATCCGGGTGGTGCAGATCGAGCCCGGGCCGATCCCGACCTTGACGGCGTCCACACCGGCATCGGCGAGTGCCGAGGCGGCGTCGGCGGTCGCGACATTGCCGGCCACGATCTGGGCGTCGTTGGTCGCGCGGCGGATGCCCCCGACGGTCTGCAGCACCCCTTCGGAATGGCCATGGGCGGTGTCCACCACGATCACGTCCACATCGGCCTCGACCAGTGCTGCTGCCCGCTCCAGCGCATCCGCGCCGGTGCCGACCGCAGCCGCCACCCGCAGCCGGCCCTTCTCGTCCTTGCAGGCATTGGGAAAGGTGCGGGCCTTTTCGATGTCCTTGACCGTGATCAGACCGATGCAGCGATAGGCATCGTCCACCACCAGCAGCTTCTCTATCCGGTGCTGATGCAGCAGCCGGCGCGCCTGCGCCATGTCGGTATTCTCGCGCACGGTGACGAGATTGTCGGCCGTCATCAGCTCGCGCACCGGCTGGTCGGGCTTGTCGGCGAAGCGCACATCGCGGTTGGTCAGGATGCCGCAGAGCCGTCCGCTGCCGGGCTCGACGATGGGGATGCCCGAGATGCGCTGGGCGGCCATCAGGCTGAGCGCCTCGGCAAGGGTACCCTCCGGCCCCATGGTGATCGGGTTGACGACCATCCCGCTCTCGAAGCGCTTGACCTTGCGGACTTCCTCCGCCTGCCGCTCGATCGTCAGGTTGCGGTGCACGACCCCGAGCCCGCCGGCCTGCGCCATCGCGATGGCGAGCGCGCTCTCGGTCACCGTGTCCATCGCGGCACTCATCAGCGGGATGCCGAGTTCGATCCGGCGGGTCAGGCGGGTCCTTGTATCGGCCTGGGCGGGCATGATCTCGGAGCGCGCCGGGACCAGCAGCACATCGTCGAAGGTGAGGGCTTCACGTATCTCTATACCGCCGCGCATGGCTCGGACCTTTGGGGAATGGGCATGTGGCTGATCCGCGAGGTGCGGTTGCGCCCTTATAGCGGCAAGGTCGGCGGCCAGGAAAGCGCGGAAAGCTTGTGGCGGGAGGCTGAAATGCGGTTTATGACAGGGTGCACGAGTGAATCGTGAGAAAGTGCCCGGATTATGGGTGCTCTCACCAGAACGCGGAGCCGCTTCACGCGTTTCAGACGTGGCAAGGCATCATAGCGGATGAGGTAGGCAGCTTGGCCCACGACCCACGCCAGTTCCAGTCCGACCTGAACGAGCAGTTCGTTCAGGGTCAGGGTCTGGCCATCGCGGCAATCGAGGCGATCTTCGCCGGCCTTGTCGTCGCGCTGGCCCTGCCCTTGGCTGGTGGCATGGCGCTGGGCTGGCTGACGGTGCTCGCTGCCATCATTGCCCTCAGGCTCGGCGTGCGCGCGATCTGTCTGCAGCGTGCCGGGCGCGCGACGGATGGCCCCGAGGGCTGGGTGCAGGGTTTTCGTCTGATCGCACTGCTCAACGGCGCTGTGTGGGGCTTCGCCGGGATCGCACTGGCGCCCGCCTTGCCTGAGGCCCAGGGCATGATCGTCGTCGGGCTGGTGGCGATAACAGCGGCACTGATGACGCCAGCTCTTGCGGCACGGCCGCCAGCGGCGGGGCTCTTCGTCGTCGCGGCCCTGCTGCCGACATCCCTGCCGCTCCTCATGACGGCCGAGACGCTTCAGGTGCTGCTTGGCGGGGCACTGCTGGCGCTTGGCCTGAAGCTCGTCTGGCAGGCGATCGCGCACTACGGGCGGCTCGCTGATGCGCTGCGCCAGCGGCTCGATCTCGATGACGCGGTGCAGGCGAGTGTGCGCCTGCGTGCCCAGTTCACCGATCTTGAGAAGCGTGCACGTGCGGCCGAGGACGCCCGGCTTGCGCTTCTGGGCCGGCTGAGCCAGGAATTGCGGACGCCGCTGAACGGGCTGGTGGCGGGTGTGCGCGGCCTCAGAGGTGGTGCCGCGTCCCCGGTATCGGCACTGGACATCATGGCGCCGGCGGTCGACACGCTGGGGGC
>CAZPBH010000299.1:0-379 GCA_964584645.1 uncultured Rhodospirillales bacterium
ATCGAAGCCGTCCAGCCGCTTGAACCGGGCCAGCACATCGCAGGCGAGCGTGGTGTAGGCATGCCCGATATGCGGGCTGTCATTCACATAGTAGATCGGTGTGGTGATGTAGAACGGCGGGGCCGTCATGGTCGAGCCTGTCGGTCGCGTCGGGGCGTGGCGGTATCCGGTTCGGCGTTGGTCAGGCGCGCAACGGACGCAAGGCCTGAAGAAGCACCTGCTTGCGGTCGAGGGCGGCGCGTTCGCCCTCACGCAGTGCCGCGAGCGATGTTTCCCACAAGCCCACGCGCTGTTCAAGGGTCAGGCGCGCAGCCAGCCTTGCCGCCAGCGCAGTGCTGCGTCCGTCCAGACCCTCGCCTGCCGATGCCAGCACCGGGGG
>CAZPBH010000299.1:389-3354 GCA_964584645.1 uncultured Rhodospirillales bacterium
ACCGGGGGCCGGACCAGCCAGCCGAGCCAGAGGCCATAGAGCCGCATCCAGCCGCGCCAGGCCGCATCGGCGCCGGGCGGCGCCAGCGTTTCGGCAAAGCGCTCGGCCGCCGTCGGCTCCAGCCGCCCTTCCTCGTCGAGGATGGCGAGAAAACCCTGCCACGTCTCGAGATCAGATCCGGCAGCCAGGCTGAAGGCAGCACCCGGGCGTCCTTCCGCCAGACGCAGGATCAGCGCCCTCGCATCGGGTGAGAGCTGGGGAAACCGCGTAGCAAGCGCTTCGCCGACAGCCTCGTCCTGCACCGGTCCAAGCGCCAGCTGGCGACAGCGCGAGCGGATCGTGGGCAGAAGCCTGGCCGGTGCAGAGGTCACCAGCAGGATCAGGGTCCCCTCGGGCGGTTCCTCCAGCTCCTTCAGCAGGGCATTCTGGGCATTGATCGTGAGACGCTCGGCCTCCTCGATGATGACAACCCGACGCCCCCCCTCCGAGGCCGTCAGGCTCAGAAACCGTCCGAGCTTGCGTACCGGTTCGATCCCGATCTCGGCCTTCATGCGGCCCTTGTCGTCCGAAGCCTCCCGCGCGATGGCCATGATGTCGCCATGGGTGCCGGCCGTCACCCGCTGCACAGCCGGGTGATGGGGGTCAATGGCAAGATCGGCGGCCGATGCGTCCCCTGGAGCGTCGCCGAACAGCCCGGGGCCGGCATCCGCCAGCCCGGCACCCGGCATCATGAGCTTCTTGGCGATAAGCCAGGCGAGGCTGGTCTTGCCGATACCTTCGGGGCCGCTCAGCAGCCAGCCCGCTTGCAGGCGGTCACTGGCGATCAGCTCCGCCAGCCTTGCCCGCGCGCTTTCATGACCGACCAGTTCGGTGACGGCCCGCTCTGGAGCGAGCCCCATCATGGCCCGAGGTCCACATCGAGCCGCTCGCGGATTGTCCGGGCAATGTCCTCGGCGACCTTCGCTTCCTCCCGGCTGGCGTCGATGACCACACAGCGCTCCGGTGCCCGGGCGGCGATCTCGAGGAACGCGCCACGCAGGTTCTCGTGAAACGTCATGTCCATGCGTTCGTACCGATCCTCGCCCCGGATCGTCTGGCGCCGATCCGCCCTCTCCAGCCCGGCCCCGGGCGGAAGGTCGAGCACGAAGGTCAGTTCTGGCATGAGGCCGCCAAGGGTGAGGTCATGCAGCCGGTGCACGAGATCGGCCCCCAGCCCCTGCCCCGCACCCTGATAGGCAAGCGTCGAATCGACGAAGCGATCGCAGATCACCCAGCGCCCGGATTGAAGCGCGGGCCGGATGGCGCTGGCAACATGTTCGCTGCGGGCGGCCTGATGCAACAGCGCTTCCGTCATCGGCTGCCAGCGATCGACCGCACCGGCGACCAGCAGCTTGCGGATCGCCTCGGCTCCCGGCGTGCCGCCGGGCTCACGGGTCGACAGATGGGCGATACCGGCGCGTTCCAGCCTTTGTGCCAGCAGGCGCAGCTGGGTCGTCTTGCCGACGCCCTCCCCGCCCTCGAAGGTCAGGAAAAAGCCGCGTCCCGCCCCCGCGCTCACCGGCTTTCCGAGCCGAACAGAAGGCCGCGAAGGGCTACGCCCATACGCGCCGCCGTCTGCAGCCTTGCCGTCCCCTCTGCGGTGCTGACCGATACCTCGGCCAGACCGCCATCGGGCAAGGGCACCTGCAGGGCGCCCACGACCGTGCCGGCCTCGACCGGAGCATCGAGGGGTGCGCGCAGGCTGAGCGTCGCCTCGATCTGCCCGGCATCGGTGCGCGGCAGGGTGACGAGGACATCATCTTGCGCGATCAGGTCGACAACCGAACGCTCGCCCAGCCAGACGGGCACCTCCCCGACCTTCTGCCCTGCCGTCACGAGGGCATAGACATCAAAGAACCTGTGTCCCCACCCCAGAAGCTTGGCGCTTTCATCTGCCCGGGCCTGCGCGCTTGGCAGGCCGGCCACGACCGAGATCAGGCGGCGCCCATCCTGGACGCTCGAGCCGATCAGGCAATAGCCGGCCTCTTCGGTATAGCCGGTCTTCACACCATCGGCGCCGATGCTGCGATAGAGCAGCGGGTTTCTGTTGCCCTGCCGGATCCCGTTATAGGTGAAGGATTCCTCCGCATAATAGGCATAATGGTGCGGGAAATCGGCGATCAGCCGGCGGGCAAGACGGGCCAGATCACGCGGTGTCGAATAATGGTCGGGGTCGGGCAGGCCGGTGGCGTTCCGGAAATTCGAGTTTGCCATGCCGAGTTCCGCAGCGACGGCGTTCATCATCGCTGCAAAGGCTTCTTCCGTGCCGGCAAGCCCCTCGGCCAGCACGATGGCGGCATCATTGCCCGACTGGATGATGACACCCCGTATCAGGTCCTCGATCCGGACCTCGGAGCCGAGATCGAGAAAGCTGGTCGAGCCGCCCGAAGCCGCCCCACCCTCGCGCCAGGCATATTCGGACACGGTAAGGGTGTCGTCGAGCGACCAGAAACCTTCATCCAGAGCCTGAAAGACGAGGTACATCGTCATGACCTTGCTCATCGAGGCCGTCGGCATCCTCTGATCGGCATTGCGCTCGAACAGCACGGTGTCGGTGGCGACGTCGATCAGGATCGCGTTCGGTGCGTCGGTGGTGATCGTCTGCGCCCCGGCAGAGCCAAGGGGAAGGAACAGCAGACAGGCAGCAAGCAGGAGACGCATGGGCAGGGGCTCAACGCTCGGGGAAAGGAATCATCGCCTTATTCGACGATGATGATGGCGTCACGTTGACCTTGTGCAATGATGGCGGCCCGTGTCCGGTCGGCTTCCTGAAAGCTGCGGAACGGGCCGAGGCGCACGCGCCACCAGTCCTGTGCGCCGATCCGGGCCTGCTGGATCCGTGCTGGCGCAAGGGCTTGCAGGGTGTCGGCCAGCCTCTCGGCGCGCACCGGATCGCGGAAGGAGGCCGCCTGCACGAACATCGACT
>CAZPBH010000300.1:0-3332 GCA_964584645.1 uncultured Rhodospirillales bacterium
AAACAGCGGATCCCGGGCCAGCGCGGCCCGCTCTTCGAGCCAGGCGAGGGCCGCCGGAGAACGTCCCCAGCCTTCCTCGGCCGCTGGCGGTGGCTCGACATGGATCGGCAGACGGGCCTCGAAGATTTCCGGCAGGAAGGCGGCGATGGCGAGGCTGGCCGATAACGCCGCCGAGAGGGCCGCGATATTGATGAAGCGGCGGCGCCAGACCGCCCGGACCATGGCGGCGAGGCCCATCAGAAGACCTCCACGATGATGACATCACCCGGAAGCAGCCGGGTCGCAGGCGAGGCATCACGGCTTCCCCCGCCCTGGCTTTCGGCCCGGTTGATCCGGATGCGCGTATCCGCACCCTCGACGCTGATCCCGCCGCCGGCGGCGATCACATCGGCCGCCGTCAGCCCCTCGTCGAACGGCACCGGGCCGGGCTGGCGAATACCCCCCATCACATAGACCGGCCGAAGGTTGGTCACCTCCAGCTCGACACGCGGGTTGACGAGATAATCACCCCGCCATGCCCCGGCGATACGCTCTTCCGCCTGATCGATGGACAGCCCGCCCAGCCCCACCTCACCGGCCAGCGGAAGTTCGATCTGCCCATCCGCGTCCAGCAGGTAAAGACCGGAAAGTTCGGGTTCGCGCAGGACGATCAGACGGATCTCATCGCCCGGTTGCAGCTCATAGGCGGGGGGCGCCGGGGTCTGCGCCGGGGTCTCGGCCGGTGTGATCCCGACAAGGGCCACACTCGCAAGAGCCATCGCCCAGCCGACCGCCCGGCGCAAGCCACAACGCGACCCGACCCGCCGATACCCGGAATCCGAAGGGCACCCTCGCCATCGAGGTGCGTTGCACAGCATCCCCACTCCTTTTACATCTCGACCCGTTCACGCATTGTCGCGACTTACATCTCGACCCGTTCACGCATTGTCGCGACGATCACGGACAGGTGCCTGATCTTCATGGCAAGATCGGGGACGCCGGTCCACAGCCGAATTTCACAATTTTTTCCTCACCGTGCAGGGTATTCCCGATGAAGACGAGGTCCAGCAAGCAGGCCGAGACGGCCCTGACCGCGCCGAAACCCAAGCTCACCCTGGGCGAGAGGCTGCGCGGCTATTTCCTGGCTGGCGTGCTGGTCACCGCCCCGATCGGCGTGACGCTCTATCTTGGCTGGCTGTTCGTGACCTTCGTGGACGAGCAGGTCGGCCGGCTGCTGCCGCGCGCCTACAATCCGGAGACCTATCTTCCGTTCTCCGTGCCGGGGCTGGGTGTGCTGATCGCGATTGGCGCGCTGATCCTGATCGGCGCGTTCGCGGCCGGGTTCGTCGGGCGCACGCTGTTGCGGATGAGCGAGACGATCATGGCCCAGCTGCCGGTCATCCGTAACGTCTATGGCGCGATCAAGCAGATCCTCGAGGCCGTGATCCAGAGCCAGCACAACGCCTTCCGCGAGGTCGTGATGCTGGAGTATCCGCGCAAGGGACTGTGGTCGATCGGCTTCGTGACCGGCTCCTCCAAGGGCGAGGTGCAGAACATCACGGCCTCGGAGATGATCAACGTCTTCGTGCCCACCACACCCAACCCGACCAGCGGCTATCTCCTGTTCGTGCCACGCGAAGACGCCATCAAGCTGCACATGAGTGTCGAGGACGCCATCAAGCTCGTCGTCTCGGGCGGTATCGTGACCCCGCCGGATCAGCGCCCGCCTGAAGAGAAGCTGAGCGATGAGGGGAGCGTGGACACATCCGCCAAGGCCGAAACGCCCCGGACGACCGAGGCCCCGAGCGGATCGCGCCCGGACTGAAAGCGTGGATCGGAACCTCGCTCAGCCGGCCGTCAGCGTACGTACCGCCGCATCGCGCTCGAACAGGTAGAGCAGCAGGCGCAGCCGTTCGCGCCGTTCCTCCTCCATTGTGGGATAGCGCTCGACCTGCAGGGCAGCATCGCGGGCGGCCATGGCCAGAAGGTCCTCATGCGCCATGAGATCGGCGAAGCGATAGCGCGGCAGCCCGGATTGGGCCGTGCCCAGCACCTCGCCGGGCCCCCGCAGCCGCAGATCCTCCTCGGCGATGACGAAACCGTCATTCGTGGAACGCAGGGTCGAAAGCCGGGCACGCGCCGATTCGGTCAGGTCCTCGCCATAGAGCAGAAGACAGGCCGACGGCTTCGACCCCCGACCGACCCGGCCGCGCAGCTGATGCAGCTGGGCCAGCCCGAAGCGCTCGGCCTGCTCGATCACCATCACCGTGGCGTTGGGCACGTCGACCCCGACCTCGATCACGGTCGTCGCCACCAGCACGCCCAGCCGCCCCTCGGCGAAGGCCGCCATCTCGGCCTCCTTGCGGGTCTGCTCGAGACGGCCATGCAGCAGGCCGACCCGCTCGCCCAAAGCCGTGCCCAGAGCCTCGCGGAGCATCCGATGACGCGCCTCCGCCGCCGCCTGATCGCCGGCCACCCCGCCCGGATCATCGCCGATCATCGGGCAGACCCAATAGACCTGTTCCCCGGCCTCGAGCTTGCGGCGCACCCCCTCCACCACCTCATGCAGCCGGGCCAGCGGCAGGGCAAGCGTATCGATGGCGGTGCGCCCGGGCGGACGTTCGGTAATCCGGCTGACCTCGAGATCGCCATAGGCTGTCAGCGTCAGGGAGCGGGGGATCGGCGTTGCCGTCATCACCAGCGTATCCACAGCCGTCCCCTTGAAGGTCAGGCTCAGCCGCTGATGCACCCCGAAACGATGCTGCTCGTCGATGATGACCAGCCCCAAGGCTGCAAAATCGATGCTTTCCTGAAACAGCGCATGGGTGCCCACCGCCACCGCCGTGCTTCCCCCCCGCAGACCGGTAAGCGCGGCCTCGCGGGCCTGCGCCTTCAGCCTGCCGGTCAGCAGCGTCACCTCCAGCCCCAGCGGGTCGAGCAGGGCGCGCAGACCTGCCGCATGCTGGCGCGCGAGGATTTCGGTTGGAGCCATCAACGCCACCTGACGCCCTGCCGCGATCGCATTCAGGCCGGCAAGACAGGCGGTGATGGTCTTGCCGCTGCCGACATCGCCCTGCAGCAGGCGCATCATCCGGGTGGGGGCGGCCATATCCGCGTCGATCTCGGCCAGGGCTGCCTGCTGGGCGCCGGTCAGGGCGAAGGGCAGGGCCGCCAGAAGCTTGTCCCGCAAGGCCAGAGCCGGTGGCATGGGAAAGCCCTTCTCGCGACCGCGCCGGGCCCGTATCAGCCGGACGGCCAGCTGGTCGGCCAGCAACTCATCATAGGCAAGCCGGCGGCGCGGGGCACTTTGCGGGTCAAGATCCCCTCGCTCGCGCGGGGCGTGCAGGGCTGTC
>CAZPBH010000301.1:0-3329 GCA_964584645.1 uncultured Rhodospirillales bacterium
GCCCAGCCAGGGGGCGTGCAGATTGTTCTTCCCCTGCGCCAGCAGCTCCCCCAGCGAAGGCGAGCCCGGCGGCAGGCCGAAGCCCAGAAAGTCGAGGCTCGTCAGGGTCGTGATCGCGCCGGTCAGGATGAAGGGAAGAAAGGTCAGGGTCGCGACCATCGCATTGGGTGCCATGTGCCGGAACATGATCACCGCATCGCGAACCCCAAGGGCGCGGGCGGCCCGGACATAGTCGAAATTGCGCACCCGCAGGAATTCGGCACGCACAACCGCGACCAGCGCCATCCAGCTGAACAGCAGCATGATGAACAGCAGCGAGAAGAAGCCCGGCGTGATGACGCTCGCCATGATGATCAGCAGGAACAGCACCGGCATGCCCTGCCAGATCTCGATCAGCCGCTGGAAGAGAAGGTCAGTCAGTCCGCCGAAATAGCCCTGGACAGCCCCGGCAGCGAAGCCGATGACGCTGGCCAGCCCGGTCAGCGCCAGCCCGAACAGCACCGAGATGCGAAAGCCGTAGATCAGCCGGGCCAGCACATCGCGGCCCTGATCATCGGTGCCGAGCCAGTTCGCCGCCGAGGGCGGCGACGGGGCCGGCTGGTCGAGATCATAGTTGATGGTGTCATAGCTGTAGGGGATCAGGGGCCAGAGCATGACGCCCGAGGGACAGGGCGCGCCCGCCTCGCACCCCTCCACGACCCCGTCGCCGTCGACATCGCGGCCAAGGATCAGCTCCTGCACGAAGGGGTCCCGGTAATCGGCTTCGGTGCCGAAATCGCCGCCAAAATCGGTCTCGGCATAGAAGGTGAAGACCGGCAGGCGCAGCTCGCCTTCATACAGGATCAGCAGCGGCTTGTCGTTGGCCAGAAACTCCGCGAACAGGGTCACGAAAAACAGCACAAGGAAAATCCACAGCGACCAGAATCCACGGGCGTTGGCCCGGAAATTGGCAAGCCGGCGCTGTGTGATGGGGTTGAGTGCCATGACCTAGCCGCCCCGCGCCTCGAAATCGATGCGGGGATCGACGATGGTGTAGGTGATGTCGGTGATCAGGTTGATGATCAGCCCCAGCAGGGTAAAGACGAACAGCGTGCCGAAGATCACCGGATAGTCGCGGTTGATCACCGCCTCGAAACCCAGGAGGCCCAGCCCGTCGAGGGAGAAGATCACCTCGATCAGGAGCGAGCCGGTGAACAGGATCGAGATGAAGGCGCCTGGAAAGCCGGCGATCACGATCAGCATCGCGTTGCGGAATACGTGGCCGATCAGCACCTCGTTTTCGGCCAGACCCTTGGCGCGGGCCGTCAGGACGTACTGCTTGCCGATCTCGTCCAGAAAGGAATTCTTGGTCAGCATGGTCAGTGTGGCGAACCCGCCGATCACCATCGCCAGCACCGGAAGGGTGATATGCCAGAGATAATCGGCGATCCGGGCGGGCCATGAGAGCTCTTCCCAATTATCCGACACCAGCCCCCGCAGCGGGAACAGGTCGAGATAGCTGCCGCCGGCGAATAGCACGATCAGCAGGACCGCGAACAGGAAGCTCGGTACCGCATGGCCGACCAGCACCACCGCACTGGTCCAGGCATCGAAGGGCGTGCCGTCGCGCACCGCCTTGCGAATGCCGAGCGGGATGGAAATCAGATAGGTGATCAGCGTCGTCCACAGCCCGAGCGAGATCGACACCGGCAGCTTGTCCGCGACCAGCGCCATCACGTCCTGATCGCGGAAATAGCTCTGCCCGAAATCGAGCTGAAGGTAGCTCCACATCATCAGGGCGAAGCGCTCATGCAGCGGCTTGTCGAAGCCGAATTGCCGCTCGAGCTCCTCGATGAAGGCGGGGTCGAGGCCCTGCGCGCCGCGATAGCGGCTGGCCGCACTGCTTTCCTGCCCGCCGCCGGTGGCCGCCGCCGTCTCACCGGTCAGGAAATCCGAGCCGCCGGAGGTGCCGCCGATACGGGCCGTGGCATCCACACCAAGCCCCTGGCTCTGCGCCAGGATCTGCTCGATCGGCCCGCCGGGTGCAAACTGCACGATCACGAAGTTCAGCACCATGATGCCGAACAGTGTCGGCAGGATCAGGGCCAGGCGGCGCAGGATATAGGCGGCCACGCGCGGGACTTCCTAGAGCACGATCAGCAGGGCGGAAACCGGGGAAACGAGGGTCACTCGGGCTTCATCCACCATGTGGTCGGAAAGCCGGTGCCATAGGTCGGCAGGCTTTCCGGGCGGCCGAAATTGTCCCACCAGGCGATCCAGATCTCGTCATTGTAATAATGCGGGACGTAATACCAGCCGAAGGACAGGACCCGGTCGAGGGCCCGGGTAGCCGCCAGCAGGTTTTCCTCCTCGCTGGCAGCGACCACCGCTTCGATCAGCCGGTCGACGGTGGGGTCCTTGATGCCCGACCAGTTGCCCTGGCCTTCGGAATCCGCAGCCTCCGATCCGTAATAGCTGCGCAGCTCCGCGCCCGGGGGCGGGAAGAAATTCGACTTCACGCTGAGCACGTCGAAATCATAGGTCGTCAGCCGCTCGCGATAGGCCGCGCTGTCGACCACCCGGATGGTCGCATCGATGCCGATACGCTTCAGGCTCTCGACATAGGGCTGGGTGAGCCGGACAAGCTGCGGGCTGACCAGCAGGAACTCCATCGTGAAGACCTCGCCGGCCGCATTGGTCAGCCGGCCCTGGTCGACCGTCCAGCCGGCCTCTTCCAGCAGGGCGAGCGCCTGACGGGTCTGGCGGCGGTCGCGCCCCGAGCCGTCGGAGACCGGGGCCTCCCAGCGACCCTCGAACATCGCGGGATCGAGCCGCTCGCGGTCCGGCTCCAGCAGGGCCAGCTCCAGCGCGCCCGGCGGGCCATCATGGCCGAAGGCGCTGTTCAGGAAGTAGTTCTCGGCCCGCACATATTGCCCGTAGAGCAGCTGGCGCTGGATCGCCTCGAAATCATAGAGCCGGGTCAGCGCCTCCCGCACCCGGATGTCCTGAAAGCGCTCGCGCCGGAGGTTGAAGAAGAAACCCTGCGTGCCTTCAGGGGCGTTGCTGTCCAGCGCCTCACGCCGGATGCGTCCATCCTCCACGGCCGGGATATCGTCATAGCCGATGGCCCAGTTCTGCGCGCGGTTCTCCTGCCGGAAGTCGATCTCGCCGCTCTTGAACGCCTCGAACATCACGTTCTCGTCGCGATAATAGTCGTAGGTGATCCGGTCGAAATTGTGCAGGCCGCGGTTCACGGGCAGATCCTTCGCCCAGTAATCCTCAACGCGCTCATAGGTGATCGAGCGGCCCGGATCGACCTCGGCGATGCGATAGGGCCCACTGCCCAAGAC
>CAZPBH010000302.1:0-2982 GCA_964584645.1 uncultured Rhodospirillales bacterium
CCACCCCCACCATCGCTTCCGAGGCCCTGAATGCGGCGCGGAACTATGCCCTCGACCGCAATACCAGCGCCTTCATGGTCTGGCATGCGGGTGCCCTGCAGATGGCGGTCTACGCGAAGAACACCGGGCCTGCGACGCTGCACAACAGCCGCTCCATGCACAAGATGCTGGGCGGGCTGGTGATCGGGGCTGCGATCCAGCAAGGCCATATCGCGGGGCTCGATGCCTCGGTTGCCGATTACATCCGGCCCTGGGCGGGCACCGACAAGGAAGCGATGACCATCCGTCACGTGCTCCACAATGCCAGCGGCATGCCGGGCTACGCCCCCTGGGAAGGGCCGGACCACGTGATGACGCGGCGCTATATCGGCACCGACTGGGACAGCGTGCTGCTGAACGAGGTGGTGCTCGCGACCGAACCGGGCAGCACCTATGCCTATGGCGATCCCAACGCCGATGTGATGCCGCATATCATCGAGGGGGCCACCGGCCAGCCCTATGTCACCTTCCTGAGCGAGGCGATCCTGAAGCCCATCGGTGCTGCCGGCGGGAACATCTGGCTCCCCCGACCGGGCGAGGGTACACCCCATGGCGGCTGCTGCCTGTTCCTGCCGGCGGAGACCTGGCTGCGGATCGGCATCCTGCTGGCCAATGAAGGCATCGCCCCGAACGGCACCCGCGTGCTGCCCGAGGGCTGGATCGAGGACATGCTGACCCGCTCGGAGGTGCATCCCGATCAGGGCCTGATGGTCTGGCTCAGCCCCCAGCCCGCCCGGGACCGCCGCAGCTTCCTGACGCCAGAGCCCGAGGGCACGCTCGGCACCGCCTGGCAGAGCGAGCCGTTCCGGGTCGATGACGTGCTGATCTTCGATGGCAACGAGCGCCGGATGATGATGATCAGCCCGTCACGCGATCTGGTGTTCGTGCGTCACGGCAGCTTCATCCCGCATGAGATGGGTGAATGGGATGATGCCTTCATCATGAATACCTTGCTGGATGGCCTTGAGGTGAATTCTCAATAGCCCCGCGCCTCGCGCCGCGCCCAGTCGTCCCGGTCGGCCTCACGCGGCGGCACGCTGGCATCCGTGCCGCGCCGGGCGGGATCGAGATTGCGGAGATCGCGCATTTCCAGCCGGGCGATCTGGTTGCGGTGGACCTCATCCGGCCCGTCGACGATACGCAACAGCCTTGCCCAGGCAAAGGCGAAGGGCAGGCCGTAATCATCGGCGATACCGGCCCCGCCAAAGGCCTGGATCGCCCAGTCGATGACCTTCTGGGCCGCCGCCGGGGCCGCAACCTTGATCATGCCGATTTCCTTGCGGGCTTCCTTGTTGCCGACATTGTCCATCTTCCACGCCGCATGCAGGACGAGCCAGCGGGTCTGATCGAGCGCGATCCGGCTCTCGGCGATCCGCTCCTGCCAGACGCTCTGGTCGGAAAGCCGGCCGCCGAAGGCAACACGGCTGTCGAGCCGCCGGATCATGAGTTCCAGCGCCCGCTCGGCCAGCCCGATGATGCGCATGCAATGGTGGATGCGCCCCGGCCCGAGGCGCCCCTGCGCGATCTCGAAACCCCGCCCCTCGCCCAGCAGCAGGTTGGCGACCGGCACCCGCACGTCCTCGAACAGGGTCTCGGCATGGCCGTGGGGTGCCTCGTCATAGCCGAAGACAGGCAGCATGCGCTTGATCGTGACGCCGGGCGTGTCGCGCGGAACCAGAACCATGGATTGCTGTTTGTGTGTATCGGCTTGCGGGTCGGTCTTTCCCATCAGGATGAAGATGGCGCAGCGCGGATCGAGCGCCCCGCTGGTCCACCATTTCCGGCCGTTGATGACATAGCTATCGCCCTCGCGCCGGATCTCGGTGGTGATGTTGGTGGCATCCGAGCTTGCCACCTCGGGCTCCGTCATGGCGAAGCCGGAACGGATGTCCCCCTCCAGCAGCGGCCTGAGCCAGCGCTCCTTCTGGGCGTCATCCGCATAGCGGGCGAAGGTCTCCATATTGCCGGTATCGGGGGCCGAGCAGTTGAAGATCTCGGGCGCGAAGGGATGAACCCGCCCCATCACCTCGGCCAGCGGCGCATAGCCCAGATTGCTGAGCCCGGCCCCGGCGCCGAAAGCCTGATCCTGGATGGTGCGCGGCACCCAGAGGTTCCACAGGCCCGCCGCTTTCGCCCTGGCCTTCAGATCCTCCAGCAGCGGCAAGGGTTTCCAGCGATGCCCCTCATCGACCTGGGCCCAGAGCGCCTTCTCGTTCGGGTAGACATGCGCCGCCATGAACTCTTCCAGCCGGGCGCGCAGCTCGGCCACCTGGGGGTCGAGGGCGAAATCCATGATCCAGTCCTTCCTTTTCGGTCGCGCCCCATGAAATCGAGGGTTGTCCCGCTGCCTGCAAGGAGCCCGCCATGGTCGAGCCCGCCACAACCCCTTCAGCGAACCTCTCGACCCGGCTCCTGCCCGTCGAGCCCGCCACGGCGGAGGCGCTGGCACCTTTCGGTCAGCTTCTGGGAAGCGGTCCGCATGCACCAAGGCTCGATCTTGACTATTACCGGGGCACGGTTGCGGTCAGCCGCCCGGTCGACTTCACCTGCGAGGGCCCGCTCGAGCTGTCCCTGACCACGCTGCAGCCGCGCGCGCCGGCCGTGCGCTACATGGAGCGGCACTTCCTGCACAGCCAGGCCTTCATCCCCCTGGGCGGCAAGGGCTTCGTGGCTGTGCTGGCACCGCCTGCGCAGGGCGAACTGCCCGATCTGGAGGCGGCCCGGGCGTTCCACTTCGACGGGTCGGCCGGGCTCGTGCTGCATGTCGGCACCTGGCATGAGTTCCCGTTTCCGCTGGCCCCGGATACCGATGTCATCGTCGCCCTGTCGCGCCAGACGACGGTTGATCTCGGCCAGAAGATCCCCGGCACGGAAGAGGCCTTTGGGCCGGATCTCGACAAGAAGGACATCCTGGCCCGCACCGGACGCCGGGTCAGGGTAGAG
>CAZPBH010000302.1:2992-3326 GCA_964584645.1 uncultured Rhodospirillales bacterium
AGCCTGTCCTGAGCCGGCTGCGGCAAAAGCGCCAACGGGGTGGAGGTACGGGAACTCTTCCCATCTCTTCTGCGGATGGACGGCCGGAAAGGGATGATGCCGATGCGTATCAAGATGCTGAGCTTTCTCATGGCGCTTGCCACGGTGGGGATCGGAGCGCTCGCTGCGGCCGAAACCGGAAAGATCAGGGTCGATGGCGAGGCCTGGGCGCGGGTACCCCCGGTGATGGGCGCCAGCGGGGCGGCCTATTTCACGCTTTCCAACAGCAAGGCGATGGACGATGTGCTGATCGCGGCAAGCTCGCCGATCGCCGAACGGGTCGAGCTTCACCGCT
>CAZPBH010000303.1:0-3325 GCA_964584645.1 uncultured Rhodospirillales bacterium
TTCCACGGCCCCGCCCGGGCTGGTGGGCGCCCCAAAGCCTTCCAGCCCCGGCACCTTGAAGCGCAGGACATAGTTCTGCGCTTCCGCCGTCGCGGCGGCCATCCCTGTGAGTATACCCGCTACCATGGCCGCCATCGCGGCCCATGCCCGTACGTTCATCGCCTATCCCCCGCACCCCAGGCGTGCGCTCGCGCGCCACATGCGTGCCGACCAGTCTAGGCAACAACCCTTAACGAGACCTGTCCCGAACTCGTCGCCGATGCGGGGCCCCTTCAGGGCAGGAGGGCAAAATAGAAGCCTGGGATATCTTGCGGGTAGCCTGGCGCCACCAGCCCGCCCCCGGATTCCCTGAACACACAACCGCTGCCATCGGGCAATATCATATAAGGCGTGTCATCGCTGAGATTGCTTGTCGTCCCTGTTGCTGCTGCAGTCAGCCAAAAGACCTCATCCGTCGCCATATCGATCATAAACGCATCCGGCTGACCGTTGACGTCTTTTGGGTGCATGTCGTCGTTCCAAGCCATACTGCAAATGCGATTGCCGTCATTGGAAATCGTCATATAATAGGGATACGTCTGCACCCAATCCTCCTCCCCATAGGGGTCGTCGATCAACCGGATCTCTTGCGTCTGCAGGTCGAGCCTTAAGAGAGCGCCAGAACGATCAATGCCGGAAATTGCGTTGCTGGCCTGGGTATGCACCATGGCATAGCGCCCGTTCTGCGAAATCGAACTGAGCAACGATCCCCCGTTGAGTTGAGAGCCGTCATCGGCCAAAACACGCCAGGTCTCGCCGTTGCTGAAATCGTGGACATAGACATCGGGCTGCCCATTGGTATCCACCCCTGGCGCCAGCAATTCTGCCCCTTCATAGACAAAGATCATGAACCTTGCATCTGCGCTGAGCACTGCATTCCAATCCACCCGGCCTGGTGACTCATCTGCATAAGTTCCGCCAAAGGGTCGGGACGCTGTTTCAAAAATCCCGGTTTGCGTGTCATAGCGGTAGATCTGAAATTCGGTGCCTGTTTGCCCGGGAATCAGGCGCTGACCAATGACGCTGATATAGCGGCCATCAGCACTCAAAGACCTCGCGAAGATCATCCCGTTTTGGGTATCGAGCACCAAGCTCGTCGTACCGGCTCCGCGGTCCCGCATATAAATCCCGTGAACCGGTGCGCCCGGAACCATATTGCTGGCCCGACTGTGCATCAGCACTTTTTGGCCATCCCCAGACACGCCGATCAGCCAAACATCATCATTCGGCATGCTGCCATCATGGGACAGCGAGACCAGCTCGACCGCCTCGGATGACCGGTTTTTCACATATACATACCGATGTGCCGGCGTGATCCCGTTGATGAGGTTGGTGGCACCGGCCTCAAAAAAGTAGAGATTGCCGCTGCTGTCGAAATGATGTGCGAATTGGCCCACCCACTCATTGGCCTGGCTGCCATCATGACCGGTGGCCACCACCTCCAGGCTCGGCCAGTCGGGCCGGGTCGGGGCCCCTGACCAGGCGGGTGCGCTGGGTGCGGTGGTATCGGTCGTGTGCAGATAGAGCCGACCATTCGATGCGCCCTCGCCAAGCAGCGGCGCGTTGGCGTGGAACAGGCAATCGCTGCCATCGGCTGACATCCTCACGCTGAACTCGTCATCGGTGCCCTCGGGGTCCGGATGGCCGTCCGGGTCGGCGCTGATGAGCGTGATGACGCCGGTCGTGAAGTCGATGCGGTACACGTTCATCTGGTCGGCGGGCCGGTTCTCGGGATCAGGTACGGCCACGAGGTCAGGATCGTTGGAGCTGAAGCAGGCCTGCGTCCCGTCATCGCTCATGCCACCCCAGACAATGTAGATGGACCCATCCTCGCTGACCCCGCCCGGATCTCCGTTCAGCCTGCGGATCGGAGCATCGAAGCTGTCGGTGCTGCGGGTATAGCGAATGCCGCCGCTCGGATAACCAGGGTTACCGTTGTAGAGAAGATTTTCCGCGCGGCTCCCCAACAGGACGACATTGCCGTCCGCGGAGACATCGGCAATCCGCTGCATTCCGTTGTCGATGAAGGTGCCGTCGAAGGCTTTCGACACCCGCTCGGTCGTCCCTGCCGCCATGTTACGCAGGTAGAGTTCATCCTCGTTCGTATAGGGGCCATTTTCCATTTGAGCGCCTGATGTGAAATAGATCAGATTGCCGTCGGCGCTCATCGAATCGCCATACCATGAGGGGTCTCCGGGTTGAACATCGCCATTCCAGGCGACGCTCACGGGTTCATGCGCCCAACTCCAGGTGTCGAAACGCCAGAGCATGGCCTGATCCGTCGCATAGAGGACATAGCGCCCGTCAGCCGAGATCTCGGTCACCTGGTATTCGTGATGGAGCGGCAGCTTTTCCGTCACTCCCATATGCATGTCCCGGATGAAGGCGTTGTTCTGGTCGTCACGATCACCAAAGACGAGATCGTTTTTGTGGGCGAAAAACAGGATGAAACGCCCATCATGAGAGATATCGACCAGTTGCGCGTGACTGGCCACCGTTGCACCGTCATGGCTGAGGGTGATCGGGGTCGTGACGCCTGTTGCGCGGTTGTAGACATAGCTTTCCGACCGGCCCGCAAGCGTCGTTGTGAAGGCAATCAAAACACCATCGCCGCTGACTTGATAGTCGTCAGGCCAGGCGTCGTCAACGAGGGTGCCATCGGGCAGCAGGCTGACGGCCTGCAAAGGTTCCACGGCCCCGCCCGGGCTGGTGGGCGCCCCAAAGCCTTCCAGCCCCGGCACCCTGAAGCGCAGGACATAGTTCTGCGCCTCCGCCGTCGCCGCGACCAGCCCTGCCAGGATACCCGCCGCTGCGAGCGATGCGGCCCATATCTTTATTTTCATCGCCTATCCTCCGAACACCGGGCACGTGCCCCCGCGCGGCATGTGTGCCAATCAGTCTAAGTCTGAAGGGTTAACGGGGGGTATCCACCCGCCCGCCTCCACGATCTGACCCCGGGCTCAGGGCAGGTGCGCGACGAACAGGCCGTGCCAGCCGTTCATATCCGCTGTCACGCTGCCGTAGGAGTCCTGCGCCAGACAGCTGCGTCCGTCGCCCGAGATGCGCACCGGGAAATCATCGGCCAGGCCATCGGCCGAGCCGGCGGCGTTCTGGGTCATCCACCAGGTGCGCCTCGTGGTGTGATCGTGGATGAACAGATCGGCCTCGCCATTGGTGTCGAGCGGATGGAAGTCGTCGTTGGCGCCGATGAAGCAGATGCGGCTGCCATCATGGGACAGGCTGAAATTTGGGAACCCGGTGCCGGTCCATTGGGGGGCCCCATCGG
>CAZPBH010000304.1:0-3323 GCA_964584645.1 uncultured Rhodospirillales bacterium
TGGCCGAGGCTCGCCGCGATTTCGAGGCGATCATCGCCCTGCAACCGCGGGGTGTGGAGGGGTATCTGGGCCGCGGCAAGGTGGCCTATCGCGAGGGCGATCTCGAGCCGGCCATCGAGGATTTCACCCGCGCGCTGACGCTGGGGGCCGCACCCGTCCGCGTGCTGCACTGGCGCGGCAGTTCTCACGCACGTCTCGGTGTCTACCGCCACGCACTGGCCGACCTTTCGGGATGGCTGGAGGTGGCAGGGCCTGAGCCCGACATGCTGGTCGAACGTGCCGTGGCGCTGCGCAATCTGGGTGAACTTCGCGGCGCCCTCTCGGATCTCGAGCGGGCCATCGCGCTGGAGCCGGGCAATCCCTACGCGCTTTTCGAGCGCGGCCGGACGCTGGCCGCGCTAGGCCGATCCCGTGCGGCTGTCGAGGATGTCCGCAACTCGGTCACGCTGGCGCCCGGTGTTCCCGACTTCGCGGAATGGCTGGGCGACCTGCTGCTTGTCCTGAACGACAGGAACGAGGCGGTGATGTTCTATCAGGCAGCGCAGGATTCCGATCCCGACAACGATCTGCTGGCCCAGAAGCTGGAAATGGTGCAGTTCGGGAGCGACAACCGTCTGCCCGAGGGGATTGGCGATACGGGAACGACCTACAGCCTGCATTTCGATCCGGCGCGGGTCGGCAAGCCCGGCCTGGCCCGCACCCGCACGCCGTGAATCCGCCCCCGGGGCGGGGGGCGCCCTCGTCAGGGCCGGCTGCAACAACCATTTTCTGAAACGTTCGCGACATGGCGGTCGGAGAGGTGATGTCCGTGAAGTTGCAGGCGGTTGTGCATGTTTCCCTGGCGCTCGCCGCGCTGACGCTGGCGCCGGCCTCAGCGCAGACGAGCGGGCGTCAAACCTCGACCATCATCTTTCAGGATGGCCAGGACGTGCTCCAGCAGGCCCAGCAGGCGTTTCTGGCCGGCAACTGCCTGGGTGCGATCGATCTGTTCGACAAGGCGCTGGCGCGGCTTGAGCTGAGCGACCGCCAGCTTGCGGGGCTCTACAACAATCGCGGCATCTGCCATCGCCAGGCGGAGAATGTCGCGGCCGCGAGGGCCGACTATACCGCAGCCCTCGACGTCATGCCGGGCCTCGCCCGTCCCCATGTGAATCGCGGCAATCTGGCGATCGAGGCACGCGATACGGCCTCGGCCCGCGCCGATTTCGAGGCTGCGCTGGCACGGAATCCCGATCTGCCCGAAGCGTGGATGGGTATGGGGGTGGTGCATCTGCGCGAGGACGATGATCGCGCTGCCGTTCAGGCCCTGTCGCGGGTGATCGAGCTCGGCGGCGATGTGCGTCAGGCGCTGGTGCGGCGGGCGGCCGCCCATGTGGCGCTGGGTGAGCTGACAGCCGCCGATGACGATTACACGGCGCTGATCGAGATCCGCCCGCAGGAACCGGATTATCTGCTGGAGCGGGCCGCCGTGCGCCGCGCCGACGGGAGGCTGGGCCTGGCTCTGGCCGATAATGACGCCGCCCTGGCTCTCGATCCGACCTCCCCCCTTGCGCTGACCGAGCGGGCCCGGACGCGCCTTGCGCTCGGCGAGCCCGAGGCCGCACTCGCCGATCTGAACGCCGCCCTGGACGAGGATCGCCGTTTCGCCCGCGCCCTCTACTATCGCGCTGCGGCGTTGCACGATCTCGGCCGACGGGACGAGGCTGCGGCCGACCTTGAGGCGGCGCGGGACATCGACCCGGATCTGCCTCAACCGGGCTGGACGGGCACGGATGAATGAGCCCGCAGCGCGCCCCTTGTTGCTGGTTGTGGCGGGCCTGCTGGTCGATGCGCAGGGCCAAGTGCTGATCGCCCGGCGACCCGAGGGCAAGGCCATGGCCGGCCTGTGGGAGTTTCCCGGTGGGAAGGTGCATGAGGGCGAATCCCCCGAAGCTGCTCTTCAGCGCGAACTGGCCGAGGAGCTGGCGATAGGGGTGATGTCCGAGGCGATGACCCCCTTCAGCTTTGCCAGCCATGTCTATGAGGCCTTCCACCTGCTGATGCCGGTCTTTCGGATCGAGCGCTGGGAGGGCGAGGTGCGTGCGCGCGAGCATGCGGCCCTCGCCTGGGTGGCGCCTGGCGATCTGTCACGCCATGCCATGCCGCCAGCCGATCTGCCGCTCATCCCGACCATCATCGCGCATCTGGCGCCGCCGCGCCTGCGTGAGGCCGGTTGAGATGGTCTGGGACATCGTCGAGCTTAGGGAATTCTACGCCCATCCGCTGGGCCAGGCGACGCGGCGCTGGATACGTCGACGCATAGGCGCCTTCTGGGAGGAGCCGCGGGGCCAGCGTGTGCTGGGGCTCGGTTTTGCCACCCCCTATCTGCGGCCCTTCCTTGACGAGGCTGCCTGCGTGGTCGGGGCGATGCCGGCCGCACAGGGGATCGCGCCCTGGCCGCGCGAGGGTCCGCAGCGCGCGGTCCTGGTGGATGAAAGCCGGCTGCCCTTCAGCGATGCCGAATTCGACCGGATCCTGCTCGTCCACAGCATCGAGTTTGCCCGCGATCGCGCCGCCCTGCTGTCGGAATGCTGGCGGGTTCTGGCAGGGCAGGGGCGCCTGCTGGCGGTGGTTGCCAATCGTAATGGCATGTGGGCCCGGGCCGAGCGCACGCCCTTCGGCCATGGCGTGCCCTATAGCGGTGGCCAGCTTCGCAAGCTGCTCAAGGACCATCAGTTCGTGCCCGAGCGCACCGGCCATGCGCTGTTCTTCCCGCCCTGGCCGCGCGAGCCGTTGCTGCGGGCCGCCGGCTGGCTGGAACGCGGCGGGTCACGCTATGCGCCGCTGGTCGGCGGGGTCTCGCTGGTCGAGGCGTCCAAACAGCTCTTCGCTGCGTCGCCCCCGGCGGAGACAGCGCTTGTGGCACGCCGGCCGGTGCTGGTGGCGAAGCCTGCCCGAACGGCACTGGTCCGCCGGCAGCGAGGCTAAAGCCAAGTCGGATCGTCTGAAACCGTCGGTTCGGATCAGGCTCCGGCCTCAGGCGCTCCCGCCGCCATTGCCGCGCCGGTGCAGCAGGAAGATCGCCTGCTCGGCCAGCAGGTTGGACAGGAGCCCCGGTCGCGAGAACGTCCAGCGACGGCCCATGGGCCCCAGCGCCACCCCGCGTTCGATCCGGCAGTCGAGGCTGTCCACCAGCGCGGTGAAATCGCTCAGCGTGCAGATATGGATGTTGGGGCTGGCCCACCATGGCGCCGTCTGCCCGCGCTGATCGGGCACCCTGCCCTGAAAGGCGAGGGCCGCGCGGGCGCGCCAATGGCCGAAATTGTTGAGGCTGACGATCACCT
>CAZPBH010000305.1:0-1556 GCA_964584645.1 uncultured Rhodospirillales bacterium
GGCGGGCGGGCAAGGGTCGCACGCAGAGCCTCGATATCGGCCTCGCACCCGGCCGGCACCGGCTGAACGACGCGATAGGATTCGCCCGCACGTGGCCGGAACCAGGTGATCCAGTGATCTGCCCCCGGCTCGGGCGCGGCGCAGAGATAGAGGTCGGAGAAGGGGAGGTCGCGCAGCTGCATGGCGCCGGATCACCCCCCGGCTTCGTCGTCGGTGGTACCGCCGGCCGCGCCGTGATGGCGGCCCGGGTCACCGGGGGTCGGTCTGTCCAGTGTGCGATCGCCACGCATGGCCGTCCCGGCGTTCAGCGCCTCGCGCCGGCGCTCATAGGTGGCCCTGTCGATCAGCCCGCGTCGGAACATGGACTCCAGCGCGAAAACTGCCTTTTCCGGGTCATCGGGTTCGGTCCCGCTTTCGCTGTCGGCGTCGGGGCGCGCAGCACCCGGATGCCCGCTGGCATGTCGGTCGGTACGGCCGGTCACGACGTCTGTTCCCGGATCTTGAGCGCCACAGGGTCGATATCGCCGATCTCGATCTCCTCGGCCTCACGCAGGATGATCTCGAGGCAGAGATTGTCGCCCATCATCGTGAGCTTCTTGCGGGCCGAACGCGGAACGGGGACATCAAATTCCATGCAGTAGACCAGAAGGGCAGCCGCCACCGTCTTCGGTTCGATATCAACCGAGCGATCCTCGCCCTTGGCCTCGTCGCGAAAGGCGATCATCACCTTGGGGTCCGGTCGGTTGTGCTTCAGCCCGACAGCCACGATGCGCCCCCGCGGGATATCACCCGTGGAAACCCGCCTGTAATTGTCGAGGGCGGCGCGCAGCTGCGAATTGGAAAAGACCAGACGACGAAGTTCGGTCGGCATCAAAAAACCCCCAACGCAAGGCCTGGGCCGCGCCCGCTGCTGCGGATCGGCCCTGCCCCCCCCTTTGGCAAGACCATCACTATCGAACGATCCTTGCGCGCTGGCAAGGCCTTGCAATCATTTCGGGGAGGCGGCGCCGGACCCCAGGCTGCCCTCGAAACGACCGGGTGACAGCAGCGCGCAGAATCCCTATGCTGAGGGCGAATCGGACATTCAGAGGTCGTGCATGGCACCGCTGCTGGAGTACGAGCTTGGCCCCGACCCGCGCAGGGTCGCTTCCGGCTTCGCCATGCGTCCGTCCGATCCTGTCCTTGCCGTCATTCAGCCCGCCTTCTGGCGGGCTTTTTCGTGTCCGGGCCGAGGGGCCCGGCCGTGCCGGGGACCGTTCGGATCTTCGGCCATGTCATCGTGATCGAGAAGGGAAGGGAGATCATGGGTAAACGCGCGCAACGCCGCCAGCGCCTGCAGGGCCTCGAGATGGAGGAAGGACCGGTGGTCACACCGCTCTTCACCGATGCCGAACCGGGCCATCGCGGGCACCCCGGCCCGCATCACGGGGCTGGTGGCTGGGATCCACTCGCGGGTGAGGGCGATGGTGCGCGCGACAAGGCCTATCTGCGCCGGATCAAGCCGCGCAGCGCCGGCCAGAAGGTGCTGTGGAAGGCGATCAGCGAACATCACCTCG
>CAZPBH010000305.1:1566-3309 GCA_964584645.1 uncultured Rhodospirillales bacterium
TCACCTCGTGCTGGCACTCGGGCCGGCGGGAACGGGCAAGACCTATCTGGCCGTCGCCGCTGCCGTGGAGGCGCTGGAAGAGGGGCGGATCGAGCGCATCGTGCTGTCGCGTCCGGCGGTCGAGGCGGGCGAGACGCTCGGATTTCTGCCGGGCGACCTGCAGGACAAGATGATGCCCTATCTGCGCCCGCTCTATGATGCGCTGACCGACCGGCTGGGGGCGAAGAAGCTGCGCAACCATCTGGCCGACGGGACCATCGAGATCGCGCCGGTGGCCTATATGCGCGGGCGCACGCTCAACAACAGTTTCGTCGTCATCGACGAGGCACAGAACTGCACCTACGCCCAGCTCAAGATGCTGCTCTCGCGCCTTGGCTGGCATTCGACGATGGTCGTGACCGGTGATCCCGACCAGACCGACCTGCTCGACGGGCTCAGCGGGCTGAGCGACATTTCCCGCAAGCTGGAGGCGCTGGAGCGTGTCTCTGTCGTCCGCCTGCGCGACAACGACATCGTGCGCCATCCGCTGGTGGCCGAGATGCTGGGCGTGCTGTAGCGCCCGCCCCGGAGGCTGGAGAGCAAGTCCCGATCAGATGACATCATCTGCTCGGGACCTGGCCGCGAAGGGGTACGTCAGATCGGGCGCAGCCGGTCGACGATTTCCTGCGGCACCCTGAGGCGATGGACGCGCCAGGCGCCGTCACCCTCGATGACGAGGATGGCGCGCACCTCCGGGCTGTCTGCGGCGTCGGGGTCACGAAAGACGAGCGCGATCTGCCCCGGCATCAGAAAACGGATCTCGTGCAGATAGCGCTCGGGCTCGAAGGGGTCGTCATGGGCGACCCCAAGCTCGTAGAGCTGGCGCAACCCCGCTTCATTGGCATAACGCTCGACCAGGATCTCGGCCTGCTGACGCCCGATGATCCCGCCGCCCAGCTTGCCCGCGAGCTCGTCGACGAGGTCCGGACGCAGCCTGTCCCACGCAACGCGCTCGGCCAGCACGCCCAGATAGCCCTGCTCGATGGCCTCGCGGATCTCCAGCAGCGCGGGCTGGGCCGCCCGCATCTGGATCGCGATCAGCGCCGGCACGAAGGCCAGCGCCACCGGCACGATGATCAGGACCGCGATGCGCCAGCGCGGCATCGGGTCTAGCCGATGCCCATCAGCAGGTCGGCGGTTTCCTGCGGATGGGTCATCATCGCGTTGCGGTGGTAGGGGAAGTCGATATAGCTCCAGCCCTCCTCCGTGGCGGCGGGGCCGGCCATCCGCGGGCTCGAGGGCGCATGAACCTGGCCCGAGCAGTGGATATAGGTGCGCGGCAGGCCCTCCCAGCCGCCGTTGTGCAGCACCAGCTCCTGTTCCCACTGCCCGGCCGGGTGGGTCGTCAGGCGCCGCTTCACCCAGGCGATGTTCTCGGCGTCATCGGCGGGCAGCAGCATCTCGACCGGGTAATCCTCCCAGAACACCATCTGATGGCCGTCGATGAACTTCGCCTTGCGTTCCTTCCAGTAGGCCGGCCAGTCGCCCTCCGGTCCCTCCTCGCGCCGCACGCCCGACATGACGCCCTCACGCGGGACCAGCGCGTCGAAGAAGACGATATGACGGATACGCTCGCGCAGCCGGTCGGCGGCCCCGGTGATGGTCAGGCCCGCGAAGGAATGGCCGACAAGGATGATGTCGTCCAGCTCTTCCCAGGTGATGTGGTTGACGAGATCGTTGATATGGGTGTCGAGGTTCACCTCC
>CAZPBH010000306.1:0-3277 GCA_964584645.1 uncultured Rhodospirillales bacterium
AGGGCCGCGCGCCGGGTCGGATCGCCTTCGGCCAGCGCGGCCTCATAGGCGGCCTGGATGTCGGGATCGCAGAACCATGGCGCGTGGTGGGCGCAGGAATGCAGCTCCAGCGGCCGCAGCGCGTCAAAGGTCGGCTCCGCCCCCCAGTTGAGGCTCATCATCTGGCCCTCCCAGCCGCCGCCCATGACATTGCGGATCAGCTGGGGAACCGCGATCGGCTGCAGGTTGAGGGTGACGCCGATGCGGGCGAGGTCGGCGGCTACCTGCTGATACAGCAGCGCATCGCCGGCAAAGGTGCCAATCGCCAGCTGGGCCGTCAGCTCCAGCCCCCCGTCCAGACCGGCCTCGGCCAGCAGGGCGCGGGCGCGCTCCGGATCGTAGAGCGGCACCTCCAGCTCCGGATTGTAGGCGAAGGCGATCCGTGGGGCCGTCTGCGTGGCGGCCTGCACCTGGCCACCGAACAGCGCCTCGAGGATGACATCCCGGTTGATCGCGAGGTTGAGCGCCTCGCGTACCCGGACATCCTGGACGGGGCTGCCCGCCTCGGTGGTGATGAAGGGCGGGGCCAGCACGCTTCCCGAGGGCGCCACATCGACCGTGAAGCCGCGCCCGCGCAAGCCCGGCACTTCATCGAAACCGAGCGACAGGGCAATCTGCACCGCACCGCTCTGCAACGCCTGGGCGCGTGCCACACCGTCGGGAATTTCGCGCAGGCTGAGCACCTCGAGCACAGGCGCCCGCCAGCTTTCCGGATTGGCGACGAGGCGCGCCTCTGCCGGGCTCAGCGCCTCCAGCACGAACGGGCCCGTGCCGACCGGCGCGACCGCATAGCCCTCCCGCCCCCCTTCTGCCCAGAGTTCCGGTTCGACGAGAAAAAGGATCGAGGCGAGCCGGTCGAACACCGGGTCCGGCCGGTCGAGCGTGATGACCACGGTGCGGGGATCGGGTGCATCGACCTCGACGACATGGGCGAAGGCCGGGGCGGCGGGCTCGCTGGCGCCCTCGCCGGTCAGGTAGTCGAGCGCGAAGGCGACCGTCGCACTCGTCAGGGCCGTGCCGTTGGAAAAGCGCACGCCCTCCCGCAGCCGGAAGGTCCACACACGCTGGCCGTCGCCGGCGTCCCAGCTTTCGGCGATGCCCGGGCGGGCCTTGCCGTCGCGGGTGATCCGGGTCAGGCCGTCGAACAGCGCCGCATAGCCATAGAGGTTGAACACCCCCGCATTGGCATAGGGGTTCCCAAGCATCCGCGGCAGGGCGGGAAAGGCCACACTGGCCTCCTGTGCCCGGGCAAGGGACGGGGCGAGGGTGGGGGCAAGGGCGAAGGCGGCCAGAACGGCGAGCAGGGGCAGGAGGCGCATGAGCCTCCAGATAGCGCGTGCGCCCCGGATTGTGATCCCGCCACCGCATGATCCCGAACATTGTGATATCCCGGGGCTTGTGGCATGAAGCGCGTCATCATGATGGATGGCGAACCCCCTTCCGGCGCAGGCCGGGTTGCCGAGGTGCGACGACGCACGAAGGAGACCGACATTGCCGTGCGGGCCGATCTCGACGGGTCCGGGCGCTATGAGATCGCGACCGGCATCGGCTTCTTCGACCATATGCTGGAGCAGCTCTCCCGGCACAGCCTGATCGACCTGTCGATTCGTGCCGAGGGCGATCTGCATATCGACCAGCACCATACGGTGGAGGACACCGGCTATGCCGTGGGCGAGGCGATGGCGAAGGCTCTGGGCGCGCGCCGGGGCATCACCCGCTTTGCCGATGCGCTGATCCCGATGGACGAGACGCTGACCCGGGTTGCGATCGATCTCTCGGGGCGGCCCTATCTGGTCTGGAAGGTGGACTTCACGCGCGACAAGCTGGGCGATTTCGACACCGAGCTGTTTCGCGAATGGTTCCATGCCTTTGCCCAGGCCATCGGCGCCAACATCCATGTCGAGAACCTGTATGGCGAGAACAATCACCACCGCATCGAGAGCGCCTACAAGGGTCTTGCGCGCTGCCTGAAGGCGGCGGTGGCCATCGACCCGCGCGCGGCGGCAAGCCTGCCCTCGACCAAGGGCGCGCTCGGCGGGGTGGCCGGGGCGGCCGACGAGGACTGATGGCGGAGATCGCGGTCATCGACAGCGGGTCGGGCAATCTCCGCTCGGTCGCGAACGCGCTGCGCCGCGCGGCCCGGGATACCGGGCTGGGCGATGAGGTGACGATCACCGCCTCGCCCGATCTGGTGGCGCGCGCGGACAGGATCGTCCTGCCGGGTCAGGGGGCGTTCGGGGCCGTCAAGGCAGGGCTGGAGGCCGTTCCGGGCCTGTGCGATGCGCTAATCGAGGCTGTCACCATCAGGGCGCGCCCGATGCTGGGCATCTGTGTCGGCATGCAGCTGATGGTCGAACGCGGGCTGGAGCGCGGCCATCATGCCGGGCTCGGCTGGCTGAAGGGCGAGGTGCGCCGGCTGTCACCTCGCGATGAAACCCTGAAGATACCGCATATGGGCTGGAACGAGCTGCACCTCCGTGCGCCGCATCCGGTGCTCGACGGGCTGGGCGATCATCCGCACGCCTATTTCGTGCACTCCTATGGCGTCGATCTGGGCGGCATCGACGCGCCGCTGCTGGCCGTCACCGATTATGGCGGCCCGATCACCGCGGCCATCGGCCGGGACAGCTTCATCGGCGTGCAGTTCCACCCCGAAAAGAGCCAGGCGGTGGGCCTGAACCTGCTTGGCCGGTTCCTGCGCTGGGCGCCGTGAGCGTACCGGAAAGCCCTGCCACGCCTCGCCTCGCGGTCGAGCCGGTGAACGAAAGGCTGTCGCCGGCCGATCTCAACGATCTGTGCGACTGTACCGAGCTGGTGATCGAGGATGGCGGCGGTTTCGGCTGGCTGGAGGTGCCAGCGCGCGAGGTGCTGGAGCGCTACTGGACAGGCGTTGTCATCATCCCGGAGCGCACGCTCTATGTGGCGCGGCTGGACGGGGTGATCGCGGGTTCCGCCCAGCTCGTGCGGCCCTCCCGTCAGGCCGAGGCGCAGGCCCATGCGGCGACCCTGTCGACCTTCTTCATCGCCCCCTGGGCGCGCGGTCACGGGCTGGCGCGGCTGACGCTGCAGACCGTAGAGGGCGTGGCGCGCGAGGAAGGGTTCCGCATTCTCAACCTCGATGTGCGGGAAACCCAAAGGCGGGCCATCGAGCTTTACGAGGCCAATGGCTTCGTGCTCTGGGGCATGCATCCGTATTATGCACGCAAAAACGGTGCAATGCTGGCGGGGCGCTTTTATT
>CAZPBH010000307.1:0-3265 GCA_964584645.1 uncultured Rhodospirillales bacterium
CGCGGCCGGCGATATCCACCAGCACCTCGTCCTTCATCACCCGGCCGCGCGGGATGTCGCGACGCTGGGCGACCTCCTCGCGCCAGGCGGCGGCTTCCCGCAACACGGCGAGATAGGCCGGATCGTCGGACCGTGTCTTGAGACGTTCCCAGGCGTGGGCGGGCTCGAGCCGGTAGGTCTCGGCCGCTGTCAGGATGCCCATTTCGTCTTCCAGCCAGGCGCCGCGATCGGTTTCCGTCAGCCGGCCGATCAGGTCGCGATAGATGGTGCGCAGATGGATCACATCGCCCAGCGCATAGGCGATCTGACGCTCGGAGAGCGGGCGGCGGGACCAGTCCGTGAACCGGCTGGCCTTGTCGAGCTTCGCCCGGGCGATCTTGGCGACCAGCGTCTCATAGCCGATGTTCTCGCCATAGCCGCAGACCATGGCGGCGACCTGGGTGTCGAAGATCGGGGCGGGCACCTGTCCGGCCAGATGATAGAAGATCTCCAGATCCTGTCGCCCGGCATGGAACACCTTGAGGACGTCCGGGTCGGCGAGGAGACGGAACACCGCGGTCAGATCGATTCCCTCGGCCAGCGGATCGATGGCGGCCACGGCCTCGTCGGGGCCCGCGATCTGGATCAGGCACAGACGCGGCCAGTAGGTCGCGTCGCGCATGAATTCGGTGTCGATCGTGATGAAGGGGGCCTCGTGCAGCGGCGCGCAGAATGCCGCGACTTCCTCGGTGCTGGTGAGGACCTGGGGGTGCTGTGCCACCATGACCGCGTGGGTAGCGCGCGGACGGGGCGAACGCAAGCGCGCAGATCAGATTGCGCAGCTGCCATCCATCGCCCCGCCGTGCTTGACAAGCCCGGTCCAGCCATGACCTGTCACCTCGCGCCCGCACGGGCCGGACCGCCGCGCGCGGCGGCGGTTGACCTCAGAAAACGGAATGTCTGGCGAGATGCATCCCTATCGTACCCACAGCTGCGGCGAATTGCGCGAAACCGATGTCGGCGCCACGGTCAGGCTCTCCGGCTGGGTACATCGCAAGCGCGATCATGGCGGGGTGCTGTTCATTGATCTGCGCGACCATTACGGCCAGACGCAATGCGTCGCCGATGCCGACAACCCCTGGCAGGACACGCTGGATTCGGTGCGCAGCGAAAGCGTGGTCACGATCACCGGCGTGGTCCTGAAGCGCTCGCAGGAAACGGTCAACACCCGCCTCTCGACCGGGGCCATCGAGGTAGGGGTGCGCGAGGTGCAGATCCTCAGCCGTGCGGATGTCGTGCCGCTGCAGGTCAACGCCGATGAGGATGCGGGTGAGGAGACCCGCCTGCGCTATCGCTATCTGGATCTGCGGCGCGACAGGATGCAGCGGAACCTCGCGCTGCGCTCCGCCATCATCACCGAGATCCGCCGGCTGATGACCGACCAGGGGTTCAACGAGATCCAGACGCCGATCCTGACCGCCTCCAGCCCCGAGGGCGCGCGCGATTATCTGGTGCCTTCGCGCCTGCATCCGGGCCAGTTCTATGCGCTGCCGCAGGCGCCGCAGCAGTTCAAGCAGCTGCTGATGATGGCGGGGTTCGACAAATACTTCCAGATCGCCCCCTGTTTCCGCGACGAGGATGCGCGCGCCGACCGCTCGCCGGGGGAGTTCTATCAGCTCGACGTCGAGATGAGCTTCTGCACCCAGGACGATGTCTTCGCCGCCCTTGAGCCGGTGCTGTATGGGGTTTTCGACAAGTTTCGCGCGGCCACGGGGACAGAGCGCACGGTATCGCCCGCCCCCTTCCGGCGCCTTCCCTATGAAGAGGCAATGCTGCGCTATGGTTCGGACAAGCCAGATTTGCGCAACCCGCTGGAGATCGTGGACGTCACGGCGGTCTTTGCGCGTGAGGATGTCGCCTTCAAGGCCTTCAAGGGCGTCATCGAAAAGGGTGGGGTGGTCCGGGCCATCCGTACGCCCAATGTCGCCGAGCGGCCGCGCAGCTTTTTCGACAAGCTGAACGACTGGGCGCGCGGCGAAGGGGCGCCGGGCCTCGGCTACATCATCCGCGAGGGCGGCGAGGGGAAGGGGCCGATCGCCAAATTCGTCCCCGAAGCCGCGCAGGCCGAGCTCGTGCAGGCGGCCGGGCTCGAGGATGGCGATGCGATCTGGTTCGTGTGCGATCAGCCGAAAGCCGCCGCCAGCTTCGCCGGCAAGGCGCGCACGCGGCTGGCGCAGGAGCTTGAGCTGATCGACGCCAGCCGGTTCGAGTTCTGCTGGATCGTCGATTTCCCGATGTTCGAGCTGAACGAGGACACCGGTGCCATCGAATTCTCGCACAACCCCTTCTCCATGCCGCAGGGCGGGCTGGAGGCGCTGGAGAACGGGGATCCGCTGGACGTGAAGGCATTCCAGTACGACATCGTCTGCAACGGGGTAGAGCTGTCTTCCGGCGCGATCCGGAACCACCTGCCGGAGATCATGGAGAAGGCCTTCGCCATCGCCGGCTATCCGGCCGAGGAGTTCGAAGCCCGCTTCGGCGGGATGCTGAACGCCATGCGCTACGGGGCACCGCCGCATGGCGGCTCGGCGCCGGGGATCGACCGGATCGTGATGCTGCTTGCCGGCGAGGAGAACCTGCGCGAGGTGGTAGCCTTCCCGATGAACCAGCAGGCCCAGGACCTGCTGATGGGCGCGCCCTCGCCTGTCGAGCCGGCGCGGTTGAAGGAACTCTCCATCAAGCTCGACATGCCCAGGCCCAAGGTCGCGGCCGAGCCCGCCGAAAGCGCTGCGCAATCGGCCCAGAAGGCCGGCAGCAGCCCATGAGCGTGATCCTGCCCGGCCCGCTGGTCTCGACCGATTGGCTCGCTGACAATCTGGGAGGGGAGGGGCTCGTGGTGGTCGATGCCAGCTGCGGGCTCCCGACCATGGACGCCGACCCGGTCGCGGCCTGGCGGGACAGGCACATCCCCGGCGCCCTGCGCTTCGACATCGACGATATCGCCGAGCCCGAGACCGACCTGCCGCATATGGTGCCGACACCTGCCCGATTTGCAGAAAAGATGGCAGCGCTGGGCATCGGCAATGACACGACCGTCATCGCCTATGACTGGAAGGGTTTCTGGCTCGCCGCCGTCCGCGCCTGGTGGATGTTGCGCCTGTTCGGCCATGACCGGGTTGCTGTGCTGGATGGCGGTCTGCCGAAATGGCTGGCCGAGGGGCGCGCGACCGAAAGCGGCGAGGTGACGCCCAGCCCGGTGCCGGTCTTCGAGGCGACGCTCCGGCCT
>CAZPBH010000308.1:0-538 GCA_964584645.1 uncultured Rhodospirillales bacterium
CCGAGCCGGGCGGCGGCTGCGCTGGAAGGCTCGAAGGCCTTCATGAAGACGCTGTGCGACGAGGCCGGCGTGCCGACCGCCAGCTGGGCCCGGTTCACCGAGGCGGGTGCGGCGATTGCGCATGTCCGCGAGCGCGGTGCGCCCATCGTCGTGAAGGCCGATGGGCTGGCAGCCGGAAAGGGCGTCGTCGTCGCGATGACGGCGGCGGAGGCTGAGGCGGCGGTGAACGAGGCCTTTGCCGGTGCCTTTGGCGAGGCCGGTCAGAGCCTTGTCATCGAGGAGTATCTGGAGGGCGTCGAGGCCAGCCTGTTCGCCCTGTGCGACGGCACCCGCGCGGTCCCGCTGGCGGCCGCCCAGGACTACAAGCGTGTCGGCGAGGGCGATACCGGCCCCAATACCGGGGGCATGGGGGCCCTCAGCCCCACCCCGCGCCTGCCGGCGGAGCTGGAACAGGCGGCGATGGCGGAGATCGTGCAGCCCATGGTCGACCGGCTGGCCGCCCGCGGTACAGCGTTCAAGGGCCTGTTCTATGCCGGGT
>CAZPBH010000308.1:548-2760 GCA_964584645.1 uncultured Rhodospirillales bacterium
CCCGAAGCTGCTGGAGGTCAATGTCCGCTTCGGCGATCCCGAATGCCAGGCGGTGATGATGCGCTTGCGCAGCGACCTGCTTGATTTGCTGATGGCCGCCGAGGCCGGCCGTCTCGACACCGTCAGCCCGCGTTTCGATGCGCGCCCTGCCGTCACGGTGGTCATGGCCTCGAAGGGTTATCCCAGGGCCTATGAGAAGGGCACGCCGATCCGCAATATCGAAGGCCCGAATGGTGATGATCTGAAGATCTTCCATGCCGGGACGGCGCGCAGCGCGGATGGACGGCTGGTGGCAGCAGGCGGCCGGGTGCTGGCCGTCACCGCTCTGGGCACCGATGTGGCTGCGGCGCGCGCGCGCGCCTACGCGGCGGTGGAGGCGATCGACTGGCAAGGCGGCTTTGCCCGCGGCGACATCGCCGCCGACATCGCCTGAGCCTTATTCGAGTTCGATCTCGATCGCGAAATCCCCACCATCGCTGACCGTGACCATCACGAAACCCAGCAGCCGGGCCTGATCGGGCAGGCGCCGTGGCGGGGCGCCGACACCCGGCCGCACCAGGGCCGGCAGGCTGGCGGTCAGCAGGCCCAGCCCCTCCAGAAAGGAGCGCGCCTGAAACTCGGTGCCGACATAATCATCGCGAATGGCGGAGATCACCAGCCGCTCACTCTCCCGCCCCGTTGCGAAGGCGACGAAGGAAAACTCGCCCGGCCGGTTGAACAGCAGCTCATTGATCTGGCTGGCGAAGGCAAGGCGCTCTTCAGGCCCCATGCCTTCAAGCGGTTCAACCGAGGGCTCGAAGGTCTCGTCACGGCCAACCAGCGGGGTGAACACGCCGCTGTCCCGGTCGCGGCGGCGCTCCTCATCCTCATAGAGACCCTGCGCCCCCGCCGGCACGGCCAGCAGGAAAAGGAGAGCCCCCGCCCATGCCAGTCTGGCGCATCCCCTGATCGCCTTGCGATCAGGCAGGATGGCCGGGTCCCTGGTTCGCGGGCACACTACTGACCCCACGGGATCGGATTCTGCCCTAGCCATCGACCTTCAGCACGATCTTGCCGATCACCTGCCCCTCCTCCATCAGCCGATGCGCCGTTGCGGCCTCCTCAAGCGGCAGCACGTGATGGACGACGGGCCTGATGCGGCCCTCCGCCACCCGGGGCCAGATCTGCCCGCGCACGCCATTGGCGATCAGCGCCTTCACCGCATCGGGGCGCGCGCGCAGCGTCGAGCCCGTGAGGGTGAGGCGCTTCTGCATGATCGGAAAGATCGCGATCTCTGCCTTGTTGCCGCGCTGGATGGCGATGGAGATATGGCGGCCATCTTCGCTCAGGCATTTCAGATTGCGCGGCACATAGTCCCCGCCGACCATGTCGAGCACGATATCGACGCCGCGCCCGCCGGTTGCGCCCTCGATCACCGCAACAAAGTCCTGGGAACCGTAGTTGATCGCCATGTCGGCGCCGAGGCCCTCGGCGGCGGCGCATTTCTCGTCGCTGCCGCAGGTGACGAACACATTGCCGTCAAAGGCCTTGAGCATCTGGATGGCGGCCACGCCGATGCCGCTGGTACCGCCATGGATCAGCACCGTTTCGCCGGCCTTGAAGCGGGCGCGGTCGAACAGGTTCGACCAGACGGTGAACACGGTCTCCGGAAGGCTTGCGGCCTCGACCATCGTGAGATTGCCCGGGATGGCGAGACAGCTTCCAGCCGGGGCGAGGCAGTATTCGGCATAGCCGCCGCCGGGCACCAGCGCGACCACCCGATCACCTTCCCGCCAGCCCGGCGCCTCCGGACCCACAGCCACGATCGTCCCGGCCACCTCCAGCCCCGGGATGTCGGTCACGCCTGGCGGCGGCGGATATTTGCCCTGGCGCTGCATCACATCGGGGCGGTTGACGCCGGCTGCGGCCACCCGGATCAGCACCTGACCGGCCCCGGGGCGCGGCGTCTCCCGCTTGGCCGGCTGCAGCATCTCGGGCTCGCCCGGCGCGCGAATTTCGATGGCCCGCATGATTGTGTGGATAAGGCTCACCCCGACACCCCTTGATCCCCGACACCCCTTGACCGACGTCGGCCTCGCCTGATGTTAGCCGCAGTTAAGCGCGCCGGGGGGTGTCTGGCAAGGTGCGGCCGTGACAATGCCGCGCCCGGCTCGAGGAACCAGTCATGGGAGACGAGGCCAAGATGATCGAGGATGACGACCGTCCCCGCCCG
>CAZPBH010000308.1:2770-3264 GCA_964584645.1 uncultured Rhodospirillales bacterium
CGCTGGATGACGCCGGGGTCGCCGAGCTGGAGGCCTATATCGCCGCCCTGGAAGACGAGATCGTCCGCGCCCGGGAAGCGATCGAGCATCGGAATTCCCGTCGCGCCGCCGCCGCGGCCTTCTTCAAGTCCTGACCTATCGAGGCATAGCCCATGACCCTCTCCCTCGACCTTTCGGGCAAGGTGGCACTCGTGACCGGCTCGACCAGCGGTATCGGCCTCGGCATCGCCCGGGAACTCGCCGCCCACGGCGCCGATGTGATGCTCAACGGCTTCGGTGAGGCCGAGGAGATCGAGGCCACCCGCGCCGAGGTCGAGGCGCTCGGGCCCGGCCGTGCGGCCTTCCATGGCGGTGATCTGAGCCAGCCCGACGAGATCGAGGATCTGATCCGCTCGGTCGAGCGCCGCTTCGGCAAGCTGGATATCCTGGTCAACAACGCCGGAATCCAGCATACCGCGCGGATCGAGGCTTTCCCGCCGACGAAGTGGGACGCC
>CAZPBH010000309.1:0-3258 GCA_964584645.1 uncultured Rhodospirillales bacterium
CGCGCGGCCTTGGTGGCGCCGATATTCGCGATTGCCGAGCGGACGGGATTGCCGGTCAGCACCTGCGGGTTGGCCCTCAGGCTCTCGGGCAGGAGGGTATCCTCGAAGGCGGTGGCCAGTGTGGAGCCCTTCGGCGCCAGCCAGCGATTGGCCCGGCCGAGCACCGCGTTCTGCTCGAACAGCAGGATCGGGCGGCCCTGATGGCGGGCAGCCAGGACCGGGGGCAGGCTCGGATAGCCGCCAAAGCCGATCACTGCGGCCGGGCGGTGGCGCAGCATCAGCAGATGCGCCTGCAGATAGCCAAGCCCAAGCAGGGCCAGGGTCACGAGCCGGCCGGTCAGCCCCGGCTTCATGCCGCGCGAGGCGAGGCGCTTGACGTCGAACCCGGCCTCCACGCCCTTGAGATAGGCAAAGGCGCGCCTGTCGACGGCCAGCACCGCCCGGTGACCGCGCCGCACCAGCGCCTCGCCGACCGCCTGGGCCGGGAACAGATGCCCGCCCGTGCCACCGGCGCAGAGCACGAAGGTCGCCCCGCTCATGGATGTTCCTCCCGCGCCGGGTCGCCGCGCCGGGTCAGAGCCAGCACGATCCCGCAGCCCAGCGCCAGCGCCAGCAGCGAGCTGCCGCCATAGCTCATGAAGGGCAGGGTCATGCCCTTGGTCGGAGCGAGGTGCAGGGCGGAGGCCATGTGGACGAGCGCCTGCAGGCCGAGCTGCGCCATCAGGCCGCCAACCGCGAACAGGGCAAACAGATCGCGCAGCCGGCTCATCCGGTCGAAGACGCGCAGGATCAGAACGACATAGGCCAGCACGATCAGCAGCGCCGCGATCAGACCGAATTCCTCGCCGGCCACCGCAAAGGCGAAATCGGCATGCGCATCGGGCAGGTGGAACTTCACCTCGCCCTGGCCCGGGCCGACGCCCGCGACGCCGCCGTTGGCAAAGGCTTCGAGCGAGCGGCTGATCTGATAGGTGTCCCCGCTTGAGGGGTCAAGAAACCGGTCGACACGGCTCTGCACATGCGGGAAGGCGTGATAGGCCCCGAACGCGGCCAGACCGCACAACAGCACGCCGATCGGCAGCCAGGCCAGCGGCAGGCCGGCCAGCAACAGCTGCGCGCCCCAGATGCCGGTCACCACCACCGCCATGCCGAGATCGGGCTGCAGCAGCAGCAGCCCCACGATCACCGCATAGAGCGCGAAGCTGATCGCATAGCCCGGCACCGTGCGATCCTGGAACCGCAGGGCCAGGAACCAGGCGGACATCACGGCGAAGGCCGGCTTGACGAACTCGCTCGGCTGGACAGAGACACCCGCCAAATGCAGCCAGCGTGTCGCGCCCTTGATCTCCGGCCCGATCAGCAGGGTCAGGATCATCCCGGCAAGCGCTGCCAGCAGCGTCAGCCCGGCGATCCGGCGCACCCAGCGCCCATCGGCGATGGAGGCCCCCAGCAACAGGGCCAGCGCCGCCGCGAGATAGACCAGATGCCGCTCGACGAAATGAAACGGCGCGAGGCCGATCCGTTCGGCGACGGGCGGGCTGGCGGCGATCACCAGCACCACCCCGGCTGCCATCATCGACAGCAGCAGGGCGAGGGTGACCCGGTCCACGGTCCACCACCAGCGCCCCAGCAGGCTGGTATCGGTGCGGGCGACCCCCAGCATCATGCGGCCTCCCGGATGATCTGCCCGGCCAGCGCGCGGAAGACATCGCCGCGCTGCTCGAAATGCGCGAACTGGTCGCAGCTGGCAGCAGCCGGCGAGAGCAGAACGGTAGCACCTTCCCGCCCCTCGGCCCGGGCGCGGGCGAAAGCCTCAGGCACCGCCCGGTCGAGTGTCCCGCAGCGGGTCACGGGCGCATGGGGTGCCAGCCATTCGGCGAACAGGGCCTCGCAGGCGCCCAGCGTGAACGCGTGGGCGATCCGGTCCATGAGCGGTTCAAGCCCCGCCAGACCGCCTTCCTTGGCCTGACCGCCAAGGATCCAGTAGATCGGATCATAGCAGGCGAGCGCCCTCGCGGCGGCCTCGGCATTGGTGGCCTTGCTGTCGTTGATGAAGGTGACACCCTGAGCCGTGCCGATCCGTTCCTGCCGATGGGCAAGGCCGGGGAAGCTCGCGATGGCCCGGGCGAAGCTCGCCTCATCGATGCCGAGCGCGCGCGTCGCGGCAAGGGCGGCTGCCGCGTTCTGATGGTTGTGGACGCCCGGAAGGGAGGGGGCGGCGCCGAGGTCGATCCTGTGGGTGCCATCGCGCAGGGAGCCGTCGCCAAAGACGATGTCGCCCGCTTCCATCCCGAGGGTGGTCACGCTCAGCCCGTGGCGGCCGGCGAGCCAGCGGACGGTTTCGGCACCGGTCGTGTCATCGAGGCCGATCACGGCATGGCGGGCCCCGTCGAACACACGCCGCTTGGCGGTGACATAGCCCTCCCAGCCGCCATGACGGTCGAGATGGTCGGGGGTGATGTTCAGCAGGATCGCGACATCGGGGTTGAGATCGGGCGTGCGTTCGAGCTGATAGCTCGACATCTCGATCACCAGGATCGTGGCGCCCCCCGGCGCCTCGAAGGCCAGCGTCGGCGTGCCCAGATTGCCGCCGACCCGCACATCATGGCCGGCTTCCTTCAGGATGTGGCCGATCAGGGCGGTGGTGGTGGACTTGCCATTGGTGCCAGTGATCGCGACCAGCCTCTGATGCGGGCAGGCCTGCCGCATCAGCGCGATTTCAGAAAGGATCGGCACATTGGCCTTGTGCGCGGCGGCTGCTGCCGGATGCGAGCGGGGATACGGGTGCGGAATGCCGGGCGAAATGATCAGGGCTTCGCAGCCGGTGAGCGTGTCGGCGTCCAGTCCGGCGAGCGTTAGGCCCTCGGCTTCGGCGCCATGCCGGGCCGTCTCGGCATCATCCCAGGCGAGCACCTCCGCCCCGCTGGCGACAAGCGCACGGGCAGCGGCCAGCCCGGCCTTGCCGAGACCGAGCACCGCATAGCGCCTTCCGCTGGTATGGGGCAGGGGGATCATGCGTCGCCGTCCTCCCTCAGCGCAGCTTCAGGGTGGACAGGCCGATCAGCGCCAGCACGAAGGCGATGATCCAGAACCGGATGACAATTGTGGGCTCGGCCCAGCCCTTCTTCTCGAAATGATGGTGCAGCGGCGCCATCCGGAACAGGCGCTTGCCGGTCAGCTTGAAGCTTGCCACCTGGACCATCACGCTGACGGTCTCGAGCACGAACAGCCCGCCGATGATCACCAGCACCAGCTCGT
>CAZPBH010000310.1:0-3251 GCA_964584645.1 uncultured Rhodospirillales bacterium
GGTAACGCGGTTGCCCTCCAGCATCAGGTCGAGCACCTGGGCCTTGCTGAGCACCGTCAGGTTAGGGCGCTTCAGGGCGGGGCGCAGATAGGCATCGGCCACGCTCCAGCGGCGAGGCCCCTTCATCGTCATCTGAAAGCGGCCGACACCTTCCTGATCTGCCCCGTTGAAATCGAGATTGAGCGGCAGCCCCGCCTGTTCGCCCGCCGCGATGAAGGCATCGACCAGCGGCGAGGCGCTCCAGCCATCCTCCACCACCAGCGGCCCCTCCGCGCCGTGGAAGGCGCTTGAGCCGCGCGCATTGGCCTCGGCCCGGATGAAATAGGGCAGGACGTCGTCATAGCCCCAGCCGCTCAGGCCAAGCTGGCGCCAATGGTCGTAATCGGCGGCCTGCCCGCGGATATAGATCATCCCGTTGATGGAGGAACTGCCGCCATAGCCCTTGCCGCGCGGCATGTAGATGCGGCGGTTGTCGAGCTCGGGCTGGGGGGCGGTGACAAAACCCCAGTTATGCGGGCCGGGCTTCGAGACCAGCGGCAGGAGCCCGCCCGGCATCGAGATGAACGGGCTGTGATCAGGACCGCCCGCCTCGATCAGCAGTACCTTGACGGCCGGATCGGCGCTCAGCCTCTCCGCCAGCACGCATCCTGCACTGCCGCCGCCCACGATGATGATGTCATGCTGGCTCATGAAGGCCTTCCCGCGCTTGATCTGCCCCTGATCTGCCCTGATCGAAGAGATGGGACGCCCGGCCCTGATTTGGACTGGATGCCCCTGTCTACTGCGCTGTCCAGCCCCCATCGATGACGAGGCTGTGCCCGGTCACCAGCCCCGCGCCGGGACCAGCCAGATAGAGCACCGCGCGCGCGACGTCCTCGGGCGTGCCGACCCGGCCCATCGGGATCATGCGCTCGACAAAGGCGCGGAATTCGGGCTCCGCCAGCATCGGCTCGGTCATCGGCGTGGCGATGAAGGTCGGTGCGACCGCGTTCACGCGAATGCCGTCGGGCGCCAGCTCCACTGCCATCGCCCGGGTCAGCCCCTCGATGGCGTGCTTCGTCATGCAATAGACCGTCCGTCCGGGGGAGCCGACATGGCCCATCTGCGAGGACATGTTGATGATCGTCCCGCCCCGTCCTGCCTTCAGCATCACACGCACCGCCGCACGGGCCGTCCGGTAGACCGCGCGCACATTGAGGTCGAGGATGGCATCCAGATTGGCGTCCGTGACCTGCGCCATGGGCTCGGGCCGGTTGGAGCCGGCATTGTTGACGAGGATATCGAGTTGCTCGAGCGCCTCGACCCGCGCGATGAAGCCATCGTCCAGCACATCACCGGCCCAGGGCTCGATCCGCTCGCCACATTCATGGGTGAGGCTGTCGAGATCGGAAGCCGTCCGGGCCACCGCGATGATGTCCGCGCCGGCAGCATGCAGCGTCTTCGCAATCGCGCGCCCGATACCGCGCCCGGCACCGGTGACGAGGGCCGTCCTACCTTCAAGCTCGCGCATCTGTCGCTTGTTCCTTCAAGCTGCCAGCCGGGTGTCGGACCATGGAATTGGGCGCGGCGCGGCCGCAGATAACCTCCCGATGTGAAACGGGAGACCCGCTGCATGATCCGCTATCTGAAGGAAGGCCAGTCGGCCGAAGCTGCTGCCGCCGCCGATATGGAGGTGCGCCGTATCGTCGAGGAGGTTCTGCAGGACATCGAGGTGCGCGGCGATGCGGCCGTGCGGGCCTGTTCGGAGAAGTTTGATCGCTGGTCGCCGGAGAGCTTCCGGCTCGGCCGGGCCGAGATCGAGGCCTGCTATGAGGCGCTGAGCCCGCAGGTGATCGAGGATATCCGCTTTGCCCAGGCCCAGGTGCGCAACTTCGCCGAGCATCAGCGCGCCGCCCTCCAGGATATCGAGGTCGAAACACTGCCCGGGGTGGTGCTGGGGCACAAGAACATCCCGGTCAACGCTGTCGGCTGCTATGTGCCGGGCGGCAAGTATCCGCTCGTTGCCAGCGCCCATATGAGCGTGGTCACAGCGCGGGTCGCCGGGGTCAAGCGCATCGTGGCGGCCGCACCGCCCTTCGAGGGGCGCCCGGCACCTGCCATCATCGTGGCGATGGACATGGCCGGGGCGGACGAGATCCTCGTGCTGGGCGGGGTGCAGGCGGTGGGGGCGATGGCCCTCGGTACCGAGACCATCGACCCCGTCGACATGCTGGTTGGCCCCGGCAATGCCTTTGTCGCGGAAGCCAAGCGCCAGCTTTTCGGGCGGGTCGGGATCGACCTGTTCGCCGGGCCGACGGAAACGCTGGTGATCGCTGATGACAGCGTCGATGGCGAGCTGTGCGCGGCCGATCTGCTGGGCCAGGCCGAACACGGCCCGAATTCGCCCGCCATCCTGATCACCAGTTCGGAGAAGCTGGCGCACGAGACGATGGCCGAGGTCGAGCGCCAGCTCACCGTGCTTCCCACCGCCGAGATCGCGGGTCCCGCCTGGCGCGATTTCGGTCAGGTGATCCTGTGCGACACGGAAGAGGAGATGGTCGCCAAGGCAGACGAGATCGCCTCCGAACATGTGCAGGTGATGACCCGCGACCCGCAGGTTTTTCTTGATCGCATGACGAATTACGGGGCCCTGTTCCTCGGGCCCGAGACCAACGTGTCCTATGGCGACAAGGTGATCGGCACCAACCACACCCTGCCGACGAAGCGCGCGGCGCGCTATACCGGCGGGCTGTGGGTCGGCAAGTTCCTGAAGACCTGCACCTATCAGCGCATCACGCAGGAAGCCTCGGTGCATGTCGGGGAATATTGCTCGCGGCTGTGTGCGCTGGAAGGCTTCGCCGGCCACAAGGAGCAGGCCGATATCCGGCTGCGGCGCTATGCCGGGCGCAATGCGTAACCAGTCTTGCGGGGGTTGGTGGCACCGGGCATGCGGGCTTCGGAGGGCAGCTTGCGAAAAACCCGATCTTGCAGTTTCGCACGTCGGTAGCAGGTCTTCGCCCGGGTGTGAACGTCAATGACGACCGGCCTTCCTGCCGGCCTTGCGCGCACCATGAGGACCACGGAAACCGGCATGTTGCATCGGCTTGGCAAGCTCCCGCTTCGCGGGAGAGGGCGGAGTTGCGCGCGGGCCTTCCGGCGGGCGGCGACCCTGCTGATGATGGCGATCATGGTGCCCCTTCCTGCCTTGTCGGAGGAAGGTGTGAACCGGCGTGGAAAATTGACCCCTTATCGGGGTGATCGGCATCGAAAAA
>CAZPBH010000311.1:0-3244 GCA_964584645.1 uncultured Rhodospirillales bacterium
TGCGCCATGTCCTGAAACGCTTTCTCGCGACCCACCATCCGGCCGCGGACCGCGCTGCAGCGGAATAACCCGGCGGCATCGCCGGCAGACGGCCCCATCCCTTGCCGCGCCTTGCCGGAACGGCATATTTGGTCTAGTCCGGGAGGGGGCGTCGCGCTTGTGTCGAGTGCCCGGATCGGGGGTCTCTCGGCATGAGTGTTCACGCCGCGCTTACACATCGCACCGTCTATCGCTATGACCGCCCGGTCGGGCTTGGCCCGCAGACGATCCGGCTGCGCCCTGCACCCCATGCGCGCACACCGATCCTCGCCTACAGCCTGAAGATCACGCCGGAGCCGCATTTCCTGAACTGGATGCAGGACCCCGCCGGCAATTTCCTGGCGCGGGCGGTGTTTCCCGACAAGGTGCGGGAGTTCAGCTTCACCGTCGACCTCGTCGCCGATATGGGCGTGATCAACCCGTTCGACTTCTTCCTGGAGCCGCAGGCGGAGCAGGTGCCGGTCACCTATGATCCCATCCTCGCCGAGGAGCTGGCGCCCTACCGACGGCTGGGCCGGCTGACCCCGAAGCTGGAGAAGCTCGTCGCCAGCATCGACATGAAGCCGCGCCGCACGGTCGATTTTCTGGTCGATCTCAACCAGCAGCTGGCCGGCATGGTCCGCTACATCATCCGCATGGAGCCCGGCGTCCTGACGCCCGAGCAGACGCTGGAACGCGGCGAAGGCTCATGCCGGGACAGCGGCTGGCTGCTCGTCCAGATCCTCCGGCATCTGGGTTTCGCGGCCCGGTTCGTCTCAGGCTATCTGATCCAGCTGAAGCCGGATGTGAAACCGCTGGACGGGCCGGAGGGGCCGCAGGCCGATTTCACCGACCTGCACGCCTGGGCGGAGGTCTATCTGCCCGGTGCGGGCTGGGTCGGGCTCGACCCGACCTCCGGGCTGCTGGCGGGCGAGGGCCACATCCCGCTGGCCGCAACACCGGAGCCCGGCAGTGCCGCCCCCGTGACCGGCGCGGTCGACGAGGCCGAGGTCGACTTCACCTTCGAGATGGACGTGGTACGGGTGCGCGAGACACCACGCGTCACCCTGCCCTATGCCCGAGAAACCTGGGCCGAGATCGACAGGCTGGGTGCAGAGGTGGATCGCAGGCTCGACGCCCTCGATGTCCGCCTGACCATGGGTGGTGAGCCGACCTTCGTGTCCATCGACGACATGCAGGGCGAGGAATGGACGGTGGGAGCGCTGGGGCCGACCAAGCGCCGGCTCGGCGATGAACTGCTGGGGCGCCTGGCCGACCGCTTCGCCAGCGGCTATGTGCTGCATCACGGGCAGGGCAAATGGTATCCGGGCGAGAGCCTGCCGCGCTGGGCGCTGTCCTGCCTCTGGCGGCGCGATGGCATCCCGGTCTGGCGGGATCGCGCGCTTCTGGCCACCGAACAGGGCAGCGACCCGAAGCTGGTCGGTGAGGGCGGCGTGCAGGCGGCGAGGCTGTTTGCTGCCACGCTGGCGGCGGAACTGGCCGTCGATCCCGAGCATGTGACGGACGGGCATGAGGATGTCTGGTGGCACCTCTGGAAGGAGCGCCGGCTGCCCGCGAATATCGACCCCTTCACCCATGATCTCTCCGACGATGAAGAGCGCGCGCGCCTCGCCCGCAATCTGGAGCGCGACCTGCGCAGCGTCACCGGTGTCGCCCTGCCGCTGGCCCGGGCGGTCGACGAGGATGGCAAGCCAGTCTGGGCCTCGGGCGCCTGGTCGTTCCGGACGGAGCGGATGTATCTGATTCCCGGCGACAACCCGATGGGCTATCGCCTGCCACTGCCCTCTCTGCCTTTTGTCAGCGAGGCTGACACGCCCTGGCATTTCGAGGATGACCCCCTCGCCGCCGGACCGCTGCCGGGCGCGATGGGTGGTGGGCGCCCCGGCCAGCCCTTCCTGCGTGGCGGGCCGACACCGCTGCCGGAAGGCTCGGTCCCGGGCGGGTCAGGCGGACAGCCATCCGAGGCCGATCTGCGCGCGGCGGGTATCGTCGACGGGGTCGTGCGCACCGCGCTGTGTGTCGAGCCGCGCGAGGGGAGGCTCTACGTCTTTCTGCCGCCGATGCGCTCGGCCGCCGACTATCTGGAGCTGATCGCGGCCGTCGAGGCGACCGCCGCCCGGCTCGGCCAGCCGGTGGTGATCGAGGGCTACAAGCCACCCGCCCATCCCGATCTCAACAGCTTCGAGATCACCCCCGATCCCGGGGTCATCGAGGTCAACATCCACCCCAGCCACAGCTGGGCGGAGCTGGCCCGGCGCACCCGGACCCTCTATGACGAGGCGCGCCAGACCCGGCTCGGTGCCGAGAAGTTCATGCTGGATGGCCGCCATGTCGGCACGGGCGGGGGCAATCATCTGGTGCTGGGCGGGGCGAGCCCGGGCGACTCCCCGTTCCTGCGGCGGCCCGACCTGCTGCGCAGTCTGGTGGGCTTCTTCCACAATCATCCGAGCCTGTCCTACCTGTTCAGCGGCCTGTTCATCGGACCGACGAGCCAGCACCCGCGGGTGGACGAGGCGCGGACCGACCAGACCCACGAGCTTGAGATCGCCTTCCGCCAGCTCGATGCGGTGGCCGATCCGCCGCCCTGGCTGGTCGACCGGATCTTCCGCAACCTGCTGGTCGATGTGACCGGCAACACCCATCGCGCCGAGTTCTGCATCGACAAGCTCTACAGCCCCGACACATCGGCCGGCCGGCGCGGACTGGTCGAGTTGCGGGCCTTCGAGATGCCCCCGCACCCCGAGATGAGCCTCGCCCAGCAGCTGCTGGTGCGCGCCATGATCGCAGCCTTCTGGGAGCGGCCCTATGACGACGCGCCGGTGCGCTGGGGCACGCGCCTGCAGGACGAGTTCCTGCTGCCGCATTTCGTCGAACGCGATTTCGAGGATGCGATCACCATCCTGAATCGGCGGGGCATGGCCCTCGATGCGCGCTGGTTCCGGCCGCATCACGAATTCCGCTTTCCCGAGATCGGCACGATCAGCGTGCGCGACACGACCCTGGAACTGCGCCAGGCACTGGAGCCATGGCACGTTCTGGGCGAGGAGCCAGGCACCGGCGGGACCGTGCGCTATGTCGACAACGCGCTCGACCGCGTGCAGGTGAAGGCGCAGGGCTGGAACGCCGCCCGGCACGTGCTGGTGTGCAACGGGCGCGCCGTCCCGCTGCGCCCGACCGGCACCAGCGGCGAGGCCGTCGCCGGTAT
>CAZPBH010000312.1:0-3243 GCA_964584645.1 uncultured Rhodospirillales bacterium
GGAGACGCCGGCAGGTGACGTCGTCTGGCCGGCGCTGGCCACCCAGGTGCGGCGCTGGCACGACCGCGCGAAAAGCGGCTGGTGGGTGCTGATCAACCTGATTCCGTTGGTGGGTGCCATCTGGGCGCTGGTCGAATGCGGTTTCCTTGGCCCCAGGGACGAGGACAATCAGTTCGGGCAGGCAACTCTTCCCTTTCCGCCGCAGGGTGGTGACAGCGATACAGCCATCGCCTGACCCGCTCAGCGCTGCTGGAAATAGTCCCGGTACCAGGCAACGAACCGGGCCACCCCCTCCTCGATGCCGATGCGGGGGCGATAGCCGGTCGTGGCCTCCAGGGCGGCCACATCGGCCCAGGTCGCGCGGACATCGCCCGGCTGGATCGGCAGGAAACGTTTCTCGGCCGTCAGCCCCAGCGCCTTTTCCAGGGCCGCGATATAGTCCATCAGCCCGGCCGGCTGGCTCGCCCCGATATTGTAGATGCGCCAGGGGGCGACCCCGCTGGCGTCGGGCGTCGGGGCCGCGCTGTCCCAGTCGGGTGACGGCTGCGGCGGCTTCTCCAGCAGCCCCAGAACCCCGTCCACGATATCGTCGATATAGGTGAAGTCACGCTGCATCCGGCCTTCGCCATAGATCTCGATCGGCTCGCCCGCCAGCATCGCGCGCGTGAACTTGAACAGCGCCATGTCCGGCCGGCCCCAGGGGCCGTAGACGGTGAAGAACCGTACCCCCGTCATCGGTGTCCCGAACAGATGGGCGTAGGCATGGGCCATCACCTCATTCGCCCGCTTGGTCGCGGCGTAGAGCGTGATCGGGTGATCGGCAGCGCCTGTCTCCCGGAACGGCATGGCGGTGGAGGCGCCATAGACCGAGGAGGTCGAGGCATAAAGCAGATGCCCGACCCCGCCATGGCGGCATCCCTCCAGCAGGTTCCCAAAGCCAACCAGATTGCTGTCGACATAGGCCTCGGGCGCCTCGAGGCTGTAGCGCACGCCGGCCTGCGCGGCGAGGTGGACGACCCGCTGCGGCGGCGTCGCCGCGAACAGGGCTGCCATCGCCTCCCGGTCGGCAAGGTCGAACCTGTGGAAGGTGAAGCCCGTGAAGGGCTCCAGCCGCGCGAGCCGGGCCTGCTTGAGGGTGACGTCATAATAGGGGTTGAGGTTGTCGAGCCCGATCACCGGCTCGCCCGCCTGCAACAGGCGACGGGCCACCTCATGGCCGATGAAGCCGGCACATCCCGTGACCAGCGTCACCATCGCCCGACCCTCCCGCGCCCGGGGGCGCTCAAAGGGCCTTCACGGCGTCCAGCACCTCGCCGGCATGGCCCGGCACCTTCACCTTGCGCCAGACGCGCGCGATCTTGCCCTCGGCATCGATCAGGAAGGTGGCGCGCTCGATCCCCATATAGGTCTTGCCGTACATGCTCTTCTCGACCCAGACGCCATAGCGTTCGCATACATCGCTTTCCGCGTCCGAGGCGAGGGTGAAGGGCAGGTCGTACTTGGCCTTGAACTTGTCGTGCTTCGCGACCGGATCCTTCGAGATGCCGATGATCGCAGCGCTGGCCCCGGTGAAGTTCGGAAAATCGTCACGGAAGGCGCAGGCTTCCTTGGTGCAGCCGGGGGTATCGTCCTTGGGATAGAAATAGACCACCAACGGGCGGCCCTTCAGATCCTTCAGGCTGATCTCGCCGCCGCCATCGGTCGGGAGGGTGAAATCGGGGGCAACGCTGCCGGCTTCGATGCTGCTCATCGCGGGTTCGGGGCTCCTTCCTGCAGGGGGCCGGGGGCGATCAGCGATCGGCCACCATGCGGCGCGCCCCGGCCGGATCGACTTGCGGATCGGGCAGGGCCGGCGCGCCGACCAGATCGACGAACACGGCCCGGCACAGCTTCTGAATGGCGAGGATGTGCGCTTCGGCCTGATCGAAGTCAATCATCGGACTGTCCGGGAAGACCGCCCGCACAAGCCCGGCCCGGAACCCCGTCGGGGCGGCTCTCGGGTCCAGGCCCGCCTCTTTGTGGGTCAACCGACGATAGGCCTGGACCCGCCGATAGATCGCGACCGCGTCGATCAGCCCGCGTGCCGCATCGCCGTCGATGAAGCCCGCGGCCGCTGCACGCCTCAACGCCACTGGCGTGTCGGTGCGCAGGATCGACGGCTGCTCATGCGCATGGGAAAGCTGCAGGTACTGGGCGATGAAATCGCAGTCGACCAGCCCGCCCGGCACATGCTTGACCTTCCACGGGTCGGTCTCGGGATGGGCCTGGGCCATGCGGGCGCGCATCTCCGCCACCTCGCGCGCCAGCAGCGCCCGGTCGCGCCCCCGTACCAGCGCCTCGCGGATCGCGGCGGTGAGAGCCTCGGCAAGCTCCGGGTCACCCGCCACCGGCCGCGCCCGTGTCAGCGCCATCAGCTCCCAGGTCCATGCCCCGCCGGGGCGGCCCTGTTCGTCCACATAATAGCGCCGGAACGCCTCCAGGCTCACCGCCAGCGGCCCGTCATCGCCGGTCGGGCGCAGCCTCAGATCCGCCTCATAGAGCCGGCCCTCGCGCATCTGCGCGGTGATGCCGGTGACGAGCCGCTGGGTCAGGCGGATCGCGTGGGTCGAGGGCGCCAGCGGCTTCGGCCCGTCCGAGCCCGGGCTGTCGGCCGGCGCGTCGTAGACGGTGACGAGATCGAGATCGGAGGCAAAGCTCATCGCCCGGGCACCCAGCTTGCCCAGCGCGAGGACGACGAAGCGCCCCCCCGGGATCCGGCCATGGCGCTCGGCGAAATCCGCCTCGATGACCGCCAGCAGGCGCTCCAGCACCAGATCGGCGACATCGCTCAGATAGGGGCCGGCCGCGACCCCGTCGGTCTGTCCCCGCAGCAGCGCCACCGCCGCCCGGAACGCCGATTCCCGGCGCCAGCGGCGCAGATCGTCCAGCTTCGCCTCGATGTCCTCGGCCAGCGCCATCTGGGCGTCCAGCTCCTCGGCCAGGCTGGCACGCTCGGGCAGCGTGGCGCTGTCATCATCCTCCAGCACGAGGGTTTCCAGCAGGGCGGGATTGCGCTCAAGTGTCTGGGCGAGGGCCGGTGCCACCCCCATCACCTGCGCCACGAGATCAAGCAGCTGGGGCTGCTGGGTCAGCATCGAGAACAGCGGCACCCCGGCCGGCAGCGCATGCACGAAGGCATCGAACCGGGCGAAGCCCTCATCCTGACGCGGGGTGCGGGCAAAGGCCTCCAGCAGGATCGGCACC
>CAZPBH010000313.1:0-3219 GCA_964584645.1 uncultured Rhodospirillales bacterium
TCCCCTATACACGCGTTCCAGGCGTGCGCCTTCAACCACTCGGCCACCTCACCGAAGCGCCGGGCAGCGGGGCCTCGGCACGTTAGGGCGCGATTGATAACGGGCCGGCCCGGCCGGTGCAAGCATCGCGCCGTCATCGTGCCTTGTTATGGCCGTCATGGCGGCCAAGCTGTTGGTCATGAGATGGTACCGCCTGCCCATGCTGCTGGGTCTGCTGGCCGCCCTTCTGGCCATCCTGCCGCTCGTCATCGGCCTCTGGCGCGGCCATGAGCCCTTCGGCCAGCAATGGTTCGCGCTGCATGCGCCCAGCCTGCAAGTGCTGCAGCCGGCGGTGCAGCGCTATCTGCACCCCGCCATCTGGGATTTCGGCATCCAGCCGGTGCTGGAGACGCCCGGCTGGGTGGTCGCCTGCCTGCCGGCGCTGATCCTGGCCCTCGTGACGGGTGTCAGCCTGCTCAGGCGGCGCGGCCGGCCAGACGGTCCAGCGCCTGCGCCAGACGGCTGAGGTCCTGCGGCCGCGACAGGCGGTGATCGCCATCCTTGATCAGGTCGATCTCGATATCCTCGCCCTCCAGCCTTTCGGCGATTCGCAGCGCCTTCTGCCAGGGCACGTCGGGGTCCTGCATCCCCTGCAGCAGGATCACGCGGCAAGTGAGCGCGATCGGGCCATCCAGCAGGCACAGGCCCGCCCCATCCTCCACCAGCCGGCGGGTCAGCGGCAGCGGCTCGCCATAGTCGGAGGGCTCGTGCCACACCCCGTCACGCGCCCAGGCGGCCCGCACCTCGGCGCTGGCGCGCGCCTCGATCTCGCGCGTGAAGTCGGGGGCGGCGGCAATGCCGATCAGCCCGGCAACACGCGCGCGCCGGGCAAGTGCCACCAGCAGCATCAGCCAGCCGCCCATGGAGGAGCCGACCAGCAGCAGCGGGCCCGAGGGCGCTGCCTGGTCGATCACGGCCAGCGCATCCTCGCGCCAGCGGGACAGGGTGCCCTCGGTAAACGCACCCTCCGATTCGCCATGGCCGCTATAGTCGAGCCTGAGAAAGCCGAGCCCGCTGGCGGCGGCATGGCCTTCCAGGAAGACAGCCTTGCTGCCGGCCATGTCGCTCTTCAGCCCGGGCAGGAACACCACTGTCGGCGCCCCATTCGGTGCGGCCACATCACGATAGGCCAGGCGCAGGCCCTCGGCGCCGGTCACGAAGGAGGGCGGTCGGTCCGGGTCGGGAGGCTTGATCATCGCCGGTGCAGATCAGGCACGCAGGCCTGAGGTTCAAGCGCTGTCTTGCCTTGGCCCGCGAATTCACGCATTGACCGCGGGTCATGAGCGAAGCCGAAACCGCCGCCGCGCCCGTTCCCCTGCCCCCGGTCCTGCAGGTCATCCCCAGCCTGCATGGCGGCGGGGCCGAGCGGGGCTGTGTCGACATGGCCGCTGCCCTCGTCGCGGCCGGCGGCCGGGCCATCGTGGCTTCCAGCGGCGGGGCGCTGGTTACCGAGCTGGAGCGCGTCGGGGCGGAGCATGTGACCCTGCCCGTGCGCTCGAAGATGCCGTGGACGCTGCGCGCCAATGCCACGCGGCTGGCAAGGCTGATCGAGGCCGAGGGGGTGGCGATCGTCCACGCCCGCTCCCGCGCCCCGGCCTGGAGTGCAAAATGGGCCGCCGATCGCACCGGCGCTGCCTTCATGACGACCTTCCACGCCGCCTATGGGCTGAAGGGGCCGCTGAAGCGCCACTACAACGCGGTGATGGCCGATGGCCAGAAGGTGATCGCCATCTCGCGCTTCATCGCCGACCATGTGCGCCGGATCTATGGCGTGCGCGAGGACAGGCTGCGGATCGTGCCGCGCGGGGTGGATCTTGCCCGCTTCGACCGGCAGACCATCAGCGCCCAGCGCCTCGCCAATCTGAGTGCCGCCTGGCGGCTGCCGCCCGAGGCCCCGCTGGTCCTGATGCCAGCCCGCCCGACGCGCCTGAAGGGCCATGAGGTGCTGATCCGCGCGCTGGCCCAACTCGGCCGGCGCGACCTCCGCTGCCTGATGGTCGGTGGAACCGAGGGCGAGCGCGGCCGCTATCGCGCCGAAATGGAGGCGCTGATCACCCGGCTGGGGCTGGAAGGTGTCGTGCAGATGCTGCCCAACTGCCCGGATCTGCCGGCCGCCTATGCGCTGGCCAGCGTTGTCGTCGTGCCCTCGATCGTGCCGGAGGGCTTCGGGCGCGTGCCGGTCGAGGCGCAGGCGATGGGCACCCCGGTGATCGCCAGCCGGCTCGGCGGCCTGCCCGAGACGATGGTGGAAGGCGAGACCGGCATGCTGGTCCCGCCCGGCGACCCCAAAGCCCTTGCGGCTGCGCTCGAGACGAACCTGGCGCTGGATGTCGAGGCCCGCGCCATGATGGCGGAAGCCGGCCGTGCCCATGTCGCGGCGCATTTCACGGTCGCGCAGATGCAGCAGGCCACGCTCGCGATCTATCGCGAACTGGCCGGCTGATCAGCCGGCGGCCAGGAACCAGAACTGGTTGTAGGCGCCCAGATAGACCGCCGCGACCGCCACAAAGAGCATGATGGCCCAGCTGAGCAGGGTGCCGACCATCCGGCCCGGTGACTGGCCGGACGTGCCCGAAAGGCCATAGGCATGGGCAATCCGGGCGATGACGAGAAGCCCGCCGGCGAGATGCATCGCCCAATCGGCCATGCCCGCCATCTCCAGCCCCAGCAGCAGGATCAGGGCAATCGGCACGGTCTCGACAAAATTGCCCTGCATGCGCTGGGCCCGGGCGATATCCTCGATACCGCCATCACCGAAGGCGACCTGATGCTTCACACGGAAGCGGGTGACGTTCAGGGTCAGCAGCAGCCAGAGCACGGCGAGAATGCCGGCGTAGAACAGGGTAATCGTAGGGGTGTCCATCGGGTCCTCTCATGCTCCATCGCGCGGGGAGCGGACCCCGGCCCTTTCGCCTTGGGCGTGTGCGACGGGGCGTGCGCTCTACCCGACCTGTGTACCGCCTACGGTGAGCCCGTCAAGTCGCAGTGTCGGTTGCCCGATACCGACAGGCACGCCCTGACCATCCTTGCCGCAGGTGCCGATGCCCCGGTCGAGTTTCAGGTCATGGCCGATCATCGCAACCTTCTTCAGGTCGCTGGGTCCGTCGCCGATGAGGGTGGCGCCCCGCACAGGTGCTGTGATCTTGCCCTTCTCGATGCGATAGGCCTCGGTCGCGGCGA
>CAZPBH010000314.1:0-682 GCA_964584645.1 uncultured Rhodospirillales bacterium
CACGCAGCTTGAGCTCGGCCTCATGGCGGCGCTGGTGCAGGCCGGAGATGCCGGCGGCTTCCTCCAGCAGCTGGCGACGGTCGGTTGGCCGCGCCTGGATCATGGCGGCGATCCGTCCCTGGCTGACGATGGCCGGCGAATGGGCCCCCGTCGCCGCATCGGCGAAGAGCAGGCTGACGTCACGGGCGCGCACCTGCCGCCCGTTGATCCGGTATTCCGACCCGCGACCGCGCTCGATCCGCCGTGTGACCTCCAGCTGCTCGGCCTTGTCGAAGGGGGGTGCAGCAGCCCCCAGCGCCCGGTCGAGGACAAGGGTGACATGCGCCCCCTGCCGGGCCGGGCGGGCGCGCGTGCCGGCGAAGATCACATCGTCCATGCCCTCGCCCCGCAGCGACCGGGCCGAAGTTTCCCCCATCGTCCAGCGCAGCGCCTCGACAAGATTGGACTTCCCGCAGCCATTCGGCCCGACGATCCCGGTCAGCCCGGATTCGATCCGAAGCTCGGTCTCGTCGACGAACGACTTGAAGCCGCCAAGGCGAAGCCGGGTGAATCGCATAATCTAGAGCAGGCTCTCGATGGTGGAGGCGAAGCGCTCGACCGGCTGGGCGCCGCGGATCGTCTCGCGACCGCCGTTGAAGATGAAGGTGGGTGTCGAGCGCACATCGAATTCCTGTTCAGCGCG
>CAZPBH010000314.1:692-3218 GCA_964584645.1 uncultured Rhodospirillales bacterium
CCCTCGAGGATCGCATCGCGCAGCTCGTCATTCGCAAGGCAGGCATCGAAGGCCCCGCCCGAAAGGCCCGCCAGCCCGGCATATTGGCGCAGCAGCGCTGTCGGATCCTCGGCCGTCGCCCACTGGACCTGACGTTCGAACAGCAGGTCGAGCATGCCGTAATAGCGCTCTGCCGGCAGGCAGCGGGCGATCATGTGCGCCTGCAGCCCGACCCTGTCGAAGGGAAAGTCGCGGAAGATGATGTTGACCTGCCCGGTGTCGATGAACCGCTCCTTGAGTGTAGGCAGCACTTCATTGTGGAAGGTCGCGCAATGCGGGCAGGTGAGGGAGGAATATTCGATGATCGACACCGGCGCGTCGGCTTCACCAAGAATGCGGTCGGCCAAAGGGTCGGGGGCCGGCTGCGCCTCGGGCGTGGTCGATTCTGGTGCGGTCGCTTCGGTCGCGTCGGCGGATGGCACGAAGGGGGTGGGCATCTCGGCCGCCAGCCAGGTCGTCAGCCCACCGGCCGCCAGGGCCAGCACGGCCGCGATCAGCCGGAACCGGCGCTTGCCGGTGGCGGCCTCGCTGCCCCGGTCTTTCCGGGTGGCAGCCTCGTTATCTTGCGTTTCCATCGTGCTCTCCCACTAGATGTTGGAACATACCGGCGAGTCGCCCCGGCGTCTACCGTCCTTGCGTCCCGTCCGCGCCCAACCGGGCACCAAGGCCGGCGAGTGCTGCGCGCAGGCCGGGGTCCGTGATCTGGCTCAAGGCCTCCTCAAGCAGCTCGGCCCGGCGCGCCAGTTCGGTTTCCTGGGCCTGCTTTGCCGATGGCGTGCTCGCTCCTGTCAGCGACCCGCGCACGAGCCGCAGACGCTGGACCGTATTGCGGCCCAGATAGGTGTTCACACGCTCGATGATCTGCCGTTCGCGGTGCTGCACCTCCAGCGCGCGTGCACCCTCTACCCGGATTTCCAGCGTGCCCGGTGCCGATCCGCGGCCAGGCGTCAGCTTGACCGGGCGGGTCCATTCCGCCATCTCGCCCCCGATGATCGTCCGCCATGACATCGCGAGAGTGCCGATGCCCATGCCCTTCTGGCGCAGCATCCGGGCCGTGGCCGGGGGCAGGGTACGCAGGATGTGGCGGGGTGCGGGCATGGGGGTTGCGATCCCTGAGGTTGTCGCGAGGTGAGTGCGGGCGCGTTCAGTGCGCGCCTGCTGCGCTGGTATGACGCCAACCGCCGGGACATGCCCTGGCGAGCCGCCCCCGGCGCCCGGCCGGACCCTTATCACGTCTGGTTGTCGGAAGTCATGCTGCAGCAGACCACTGTGGCAACGGTGGGGCCGTATTTCGAGAAATTCGTCACCCGCTGGCCCAGACTTGCCGATCTGGCGGCGGCCGAGCTGGAGGACGTCCTGCAGGCCTGGGCCGGTCTTGGCTATTACCGGCGGGCGCGGTCCCTGCATGCCTGCGCGCGCGAGGTCGTCGAACGGCATGACGCGCGGTTCCCGGAAGACGAGGCCGAATTGCTGGCCTTGCCCGGGATCGGCCCCTACACGGCGGCAGCCATCGCCGCCATTGCCTTCGGGCGGCGGGCGGTGGTGGTCGATGGCAATGTCGAGCGTGTCATCGCCCGGCGCATCGCGCTGTCCCGCCCCCTGGCATCGGCCAAGAGCACGATCCGCGAGGTCGCGGACGAGCTCACCCCGGCGACACGCTGCGGCGATCATGCGCAGGCGATGATGGACCTTGGTGCGACGATCTGCCTGCCGCGCGCCCCAAGATGCCTGCTCTGCCCGGTGCGCGAGGGCTGCGAGGCGGCCGCCTCCGGCACCCCTGAGGCCTGGCCGGTGCGGGGGGAGAAGCGCGTGAAGCCGACCCGTTTCGGGCTGATCTTCTGGCTTGAGGACCCGGAAGGACGGGTTCTGTTCCACCGCCGCCCGGAACAGGGCCTGCTGGGCGGCATGACCGGCCTGCCGACCAGCGCGTGGGGCGGCGAAAGCCTGCCCGAGCCGGGTGTCTCAACCCTCGCCGAGGCGGGCCTTTCCGGCCCTGCGGGTATCGTGCCCCCGCCGCGATCCTGGCAGCTCATGCAGGGGGAGGTTCGCCACACCTTTACCCATTTCCATCTCGTTCTCGCCGCGGCGAAGGCGCGGCTGGACAGGACGGGTTTCGTGCCCTCGCCAGAGTTTTTCTGGGCCCCGCTGGCAGAGGCCGGGCGCCTCGCCCTGCCCAGTCTCATGCGCAAGGTGGTCCGCATGGCGGAGGCTGCCGCACAGTCCCCTTCTTCGACCCGGAGTTAAGGCTTTTTGAAAACCCTGATGCCAGAGTTGTCCGAGGTGGAAGCCTCGCACCGGTGATCCGAATGCCGGATCGGGCCGGATGCGGGCAAGGGGCAAGCTGGTTGCTATGGCGGGTGACAGGGCAGGCATGAGGCGGCGACCCGGACGCCAGGGGCGGTTCCGGGGCACGTGCGTGATGTTCCTGGCCGTTCTGTGTGCCGAGCTGGCCGCCCCGGGCGGCGGGCTGCGGGCCCAGGAAGGCGC
>CAZPBH010000315.1:0-2924 GCA_964584645.1 uncultured Rhodospirillales bacterium
GTCAACGCACAACGCTTCGTCGCCGCCGTCTCCTGCCCAACAGATCTCAACGACTCGGGCGTCACCGACATCGAAGACCTCGTCACCGTCCTCGCCGAGTTCGGGTCGGGCCAGCCCGACACCAACCTCAACGGCCTCGGCGGCGAGCTCGACGACCTCCTCGCAGTCCTCGCCGCCATCGGACAGAACTGCCGCTGAACAAACCAAACCCTCCCCAACCCGCTCCAACGCACCCCCCCGGCACCTCCCCCGCACCGCCGCCCCCGCCGCCCGCACCACCGCCGGCCCCGTCCTTGCCGGTGCCCGATGGACCGATCGTGGCCATTGGGCAGCAGGGCGAAGGCGTTGAAACCACGATGAGCCCTGTCACCAACAATAACGGGACGGCCGAGGCGACGATCACCCAGACAACCAATGAAAACGGCACGGCGAGCACCACCAAGATCGAGGGCACGCTGCGGATCGTCGAGGCAGGGGGAAGCAAGGTTGAAACCACGACATCGGCCGTCACCAATCCGGACGGCACGATCCAGAATTTCAGCCGCACCCGCACCAGCAGCGAAGAGCAAAATGCCGATGGCAGCACGACCACCAAGACGAGCGAGTCGGTGCTGATCGATGGCAAGCTCACCACCCAGAATCAGATCACCGAAACCACAAAGACCGAAGATGACGGCACGCAGAACCTGACGCGCGTCATCAGCGACCTGCAGCATGGTGGCCAGTCGACGATCACCGAGGTGACAACGCCCGATGGTGCGGAGAGTCGGTCCATCCGCCTCGATAAGGCGGGCGCGAACGAAACCACGAAGAGCTTTGATCTTATCGATCCGGCTGTAGCCCTTCCGGATTTTCCCGGTATTCAAAACAATGGCTTGTTGCGCGCACAGATCGGCGAAGGTGTCGCCATCCAGGCGACCAGGACCAGGGATCTGATCACGACGATCAAGGACGAACAGGGCAATAGTCAAACCGGCCTGACCGACATCGCGGAGAGTTTCCTGGGCGGCCAGGATACCAGCAAATTGACCGTCGCCAGCATCGAGCTGACCCTGGATCAGGGGGTGCAATCAACACCGATCATGATCAGCGGCGCCCTTTCAACCAAGGGCGGAACCGAAGCCATTGTCATCGACGCCCGAAGCTTGCCTCCCGGGACAGAGATTCAGCTCGACGGCATCGACTTTGCCCTCATCCTCGGCCCCACCACTGCCCGAGGCGGCGCGGGCCCACAGATCGTGCAAGGCGATGATGGTCCTCAGACGATCATCCTCGGCCCGGGTGACGACATCCTCCATGGCGGTGGGGGCGATGATGTGATCGGCTCGGAAGGCGGCAATGATCAGCTCTTCGGTGAAGGCGGCCGCGATACGGTCTTCGGCGGCGAGGGTGATGACCGCCTTGATGGCGGCGCGGGTCGCGACCTGTTGCAAGCCGGTGTTGGCAGCGATCTGGTGATCGGCGGCGCGGGCTGGGATATGGTCAGCCTGCCGGGCGCACGCGGGGCTTACAGCCTCTCGATTGCCGAAAACCAGCTGCGGCTCAGCGATGATATTCAGGGCACGCTGACGCTCATCGAAAGCGCCGAATACATCGCCTTCGAGTCCGGGCAACCCCTGATCCTTCTTGCCGATAAGGCCCAGGGTTCCGTCGCACGGCTTTATGAGACCATGCTCGGCCGGCCGGCGGATTCTGAAGGGCTCGCCTATTGGCTCAACGACAGCGCTCGGGGCATCGACATCAAGACGATTGCGCTGGGCTTTGCCGCTTCGCCGGAATTTGCCGGCCTCTATGGCAACCTGAAAGACGACACCGCCTTCCTCGAAGGTCTTTATCAGGAAGCCTTTGGTCGCAGCTCCGATGCGGAGGGCCTTGCCTACTGGCTCGACTAGCTGGCCCGGGGGCAAAGCCGCAGCGAAGTTGCCATGAACTTCGCCCTCTCCGACGAGGCCCAGACCAGCTTTGACTACATCATCATCGGCCAGGTGAGCGGCGTCGATATTAGCTAGAGCAAATTCCGATCAGATGGACCCATCTGATCGGGAAATTTGTCCAGTTTGATAACAAGTTAGACCGGGTTCACGCGTTCAATCCGAACGCGATCCGCTCTGGGGAGTTGAGCCCGCCCATGCTCGTGCCGGGGACGGTCGAGCCGATGCTGAATGTCATGGTCAAGAGCCTCCCCGAAGAAGCCCGCGCTGCGGCTGCAGCTCTGGATGCGGGGGCTGTCCCACGGACAGCGTACCCACGGCGTCCCGTCGATCTTCAGGCTTGATATCGACCCAAAAGGCCAAGCCACCTGCAACAGCGTTCAGGATGCCCCCCCTCTGGCATTATTGGGGCGCCTGCTTGAACAAGGGGCGAACCAGAGTGAATAAGGCAGGGCCGCCGTTCCAGCGAATGGCGCGCTCCGGAGGACGAAGTCCGAACCAGCTTCGAAGGGTAGGGCCGCCATCGGAAGCGATGGCGCGCCCGAGAGGATTCGAACCCCTAACCTCCTGATCCGTAGTCAGGTGCTCTATCCAGTTGAGCTACGGGCGCCCTGAGGCGTTATTGCGGGCGGCACATTAGGACAATGTTTGCGCTATTGCAAGCCAATTCGGAAAACCCCGCCTGCGATCTAGCCACAGATAAATATTTTGTTGAAAAGCCTTACGCTTGACTCTCTTTTTTAATATAGTGATTTTTACACAGGAGATTTCGGGTTGACGCAATCCGGCAAGTTTGAATATCTAAGGTTTTTAAGCCCTTTAAAATAACGGTAGAAAATTGCAATGAGACTTATCCCTTGCACATGTGCGCTGTTCAACAAAACAGCAGTCCTGACGATGGCTTTCGCGCTCATTCTGGTAATGGGCGCGCTGGCTGGAGGTGGCGACGATGACGACGACGACGATGATGACGATGACGACGATGACGACGAC
>CAZPBH010000315.1:2934-3215 GCA_964584645.1 uncultured Rhodospirillales bacterium
GCGCTCGGCTCTGTTTTTGCAACAGACGCTCTGGCTCAAGGGGGGGCTGCGGTGCGGCCGCCGGCGCTGATTATCTCAGACGCCCCGCTGCCGCCGGATGTTCACCAGCGCGTTTACCAGCACCCGTCCGTCGCGCCGAAAATTTCAGCCGATGAACTGACCGGCTCTTCTTACTTCGATCCGGAAGAAACCATTGTCGGCCGCAAGGTCGAGGAACTGCGAAACGAGCTTTTCAACCTTCAGGGCGGAATCGCCGCGCTGTCCGAGCGCCTTGCCACACT
>CAZPBH010000316.1:0-3187 GCA_964584645.1 uncultured Rhodospirillales bacterium
AGGCGCACAACGCCCCTCAACAAGAGGAGGGGGGGCAGGAAGGCGCAGATGGGTGAAGGGGGTCGTCGGCTGGGCCGCGAGAGCATCCAGCAGCAAGGCGAACAGATCGGCCAGGCTGTCGGCTTCCGGGGCACTGAGTGCTGCCTGCGCGATCTCGAGCGTCAGATCGAGGCCCTGCTCATGCTCGGTACCCAGGACAACGAGGTCCATCTTGGCCTCGGCCTGCGGCACGACCCGCGCGGCCTGCACCTGCCCGCCGAGGTCGAGGGCAGCCAGATGCGGGGGATGCAAGGTCAGCAGACAGGCGGGCGCAGGGCCGGGTCCTGTTCCACCCTCCATCGCATGGCTCAGGCTTGTGCGCGCCTTCCCCACCAGAGAACCCAGATCGTCCGAGGGCCCGAGATCCATCTCCAGCCCCACGGTGTCAAGCAGCATGCCCACCTGATCGGCCCATGCACGGCCCTCGCGCAGGCTGATTGGTGTGCCGATGATGATGCGCTCGCTGCCAGTAAGCCGTGCCAGCAGGGCCGACAATGCGGCCTGCAGGGCCATGAACAGCGTCCCGCCACTCTCGGCCGCCCGCCGCGCGAGCGCATCGCGGCGCGCGCGATCGAGATGCACGCTGCGTCGATGGAGACCGCGCGCCGACGGCTCGCCCTCGCCCGAGAGAAGCTGGGCGGCCGCGCCCGGGTGAGCCGGGGCAGGTCGCATTTCTGCGCTGATATCGCAGGAGGGCGGCGCCATGGCCGCGGCGAGCGCCTGCGGCGTGAGCGCGGGTTCGCTGAGGGCACGCGCATAGGCCGCATTCACCTGGCGCGCGATGATGTCGAGTGAGGCCGCATCGGCGGAAATATGATGGAAAGCCAGCACCAGCCGCGCCGAGCCGTCCTCAAGGCTCAGCAGCCGGGCGCGCATCGCAGAACCGGTCTCAAGCGCAAAGGATGTCGCGGCCTCTTGCGCTTCGATGGCCTCGGCCTGCAGGCCGGTCAGCGGTCCTTCGACCTGGGGCGGGTGCACCGTATCCGGGGCGGGCTCCAGCCAGAGCCCGTCTTCGCGCTGCACGAAGCGGCCATGGAGTGTCGGATGAGCCCTCTGGATCGCGGCCAGGGCGCGCGCCAGCGCCTTGAGATCGGTGCCCGCCGCCAGATCCACCGCCCCCACCATGTTGTAGGCGACACGGGAGGGATCGCGGGCCTGTTCGAGCCAGAGACGCTCCTCCATGGGCGAGGCCCGGCGGGGCTGATCCGGCGCAAGAGGCCGAAGTTCCCGCGCCTGCGCCGCGTGGTCTTTCCGGGCAAGATGCGCCAGCAGGCTGCGCACCGTTGGCGCCCGCAGCAGGATGTTGGCGGGCAGGGTCACACCCAGCTTTTCGCCCAACCTGGCCGCGGCCTGGACGGCGAGGAGGGAATGGCCGCCGGCGGCGAAGAAATTGGTGGTGGGGCCGAGGCTCGGGCGGCCGAGCAGGCCGGCCAGCACGGCACAGGCGAGTTCCTCTTCCGCGCCGGCGGGCAGCTCCTCTTCCGCGCCGGCGGGCAGCGCATCGGGCACCGGCAAGGCCTTGCGGTCGAGCTTGCCGCTCGCCGTCTTCGGCAGGGCCGCCAGCGCCATCAGTCGGTTCGGCACAAACGCCTCCGGCAGGCGCGAGCGGGCCAAACCGTCCAGATCGGCCGGCACACGGCCATCGGCCGTCACCACATAGCCCACCAGCACCTCGCCCACGCCATCAAGGCGATGCACCGCCGCCGCCGCCTCGCTCACATCACCATGCGCCGCCAGCGCAGCCTCCACCTCGCCCAGCTCCACACGCTGGCCGCGCAGCTTCACCTGAGCGTCCAGACGGCCGAGATACACAAGCTCCCCGTCACCGCGCCGCACCACACGGTCGCCCGTCGCATACATCCGGCTCCCCGGCGCCCCATGCGGGTCGGCCACAAAACGCGACGCCGTCAGACCCGGACGGCCAACATAGCCCCGCGCCAGCTGAACCCCGGCAATGTAAAGCTCGCCCGGCACACCGTCCGGCACCGGCTGCAACGCCCCATCCAGAACGTAAAGACCGGTATTTGCCGCCGCCCGGCCAATCGGAACCGCGCCCGAGGCCGCCTCCTCACCCCCAACATCCCGGGCCACGACATGATGGCTGACATCAATCGCCGCCTCGGTCGGACCATAGAGATTGTGCAGCAGAGCGCCCGACGGCGCATGAGCGTAAAACCGCGCCGCCAGATCCCCCCGCAGCGCCTCGCCCGAGCACACCACATGACGCAACGTCACGGCAGCCGAAAGCCGTGCTGCCGCCGGCCCATGGCCCAGATGCGCTGCCAGCATCGACGGCACGAAATGCACCACCGCCACCTCGCGCGCCACCAGCAGGGCGGCAATCGCATCCGGATCGCGATGCGCGCCCGGCGGCGCGATCGCCACACGCGCCCCCTGCATCAGCGGCCAGATCAGCTCCCACACCGACACATCGAAGCCCGCCGGCGTCTTGTGCAGCACCGTGTCCCCCGGCCCGATCGGCAGCGCCGCCTGCATCCACGCCAGACGGTTCACCAGCGCCCCATGGCTCACCACCACGCCCTTGGGACGACCTGTCGAGCCGCTCGTGAACAGCACATAGGCCGGATGATCGGGTGCCACCCGCGGCAGCGCCAGCTCCTCCTCCCCGCCGCGCCGGCTGCGGCCCGAGCCCTCCAGCGTCAGCACCCGGTAGCCCCCCGCCGGCAGGGCCTCCACACAGCCCGCCTGCGCCACCACCAGCGACAACCCGCTATCCTCGATCATCATCCCCAGACGGGCCGAGGGCTGGTCCGGCTCCAGCGGCACGAACGCCCCGCCCGCCCGCAGCACCCCCAGAACCGCCACGTAGAGATCAATCGAGCGCGCGACACACACACCAACCGGCACCTCAGGCCCCACGCCGGCCCGCACCAGACGCCGCGCCAGCGCATCCGCCCGCGCCAGCAGACCCGCATAGTCCAGCTCAGCCCCCGCAACGCCCTCAGCCAGCGCCACAGCCGTACCCGAGCCCGCACCCGAGCCCCCACCCAAGCCCGAAGCCCTGGCCGCGATCACCTCCGCAACCGGCTCAAAAGCCCCGAAATCCTCACGACCACCCCAGCCCGACGCCGCCAGGGCCCTCGCCTCCGAAGGCAAACTCAGCGCAAGTCCGGAAAGGGGGGTGGCA